>NZ_CAWNWX010000017.1:67196-86440 GCF_963878195.1 Aeromonas sp. HMWF016 | reverse complement strand
GAGCACGGCATCACTGACTACGCCTTTGCCCTGAAAAACGAGCACGCCCAGCGCGAATACTGCGTCCAGTATCGGGAGACCGACCTCGATTTCCTCAACCGTCTCGCAGCTGAAGAGGGCTTGTTCTACTTCCACGAGTTTGAAGCAGGCAAACACCGCATCGTCTTTGCCGACGACGCGGCAGCATTGACCCATGGCCCCGAGCTTTTCTTCAACCTCGGCAACCGCTCGCTGGAACAAGGCCCCTATGTGCGCCAGTTCCACTACCGCGAGGCGGTACGGCCAAGCGATGTAGAGCTCAAGGACTACAGCTTCAAGACCCCGGCTTATGGTCTCTCCCACAAGAAGATGGGGGCAGAGCTTGAGCATCAACGCGACACCTACCAGCACTTCGACTACCCGGGCCGCTACAAGCAGGACGGCAGCGGCAAGGCCTTTGCCCAGCATCGGCTTGATGCACTGCGCAATGACGCGGTGGCGGGCAGTGGCAAATCCAACAGCGCCGCGTTGCTACCGGGCCAGCACTTTTCATTGACCGAACACCCCAACGGCAGCCTCAACACCGACTGGCAAATCGTCCATATCCGCCATATCGGTGAGCAACCCCAAGCGCTGGAAGAGGAGGGTGGCAGCGGCCCGACTGTCTACCACAACGAATTTGGTGTGGTGAAAGCGAGTACCACCTGGCGGGCTCGCATCGGCAGCCCCGAGGCGCCCTACAAGCCGATGGTGGATGGCCCGCAAATCGCCATGGTGGTGGGCCCCGAGGGCGAGGAGATTTACTGCGACGAGCACGGCCGGGTGAAGCTGCAGTTCCCGTGGGACAGATATGGCAGCTCCAACGACCAGAGCTCCTGCTGGGTGCGAGTGAGCCAAGGCTGGGCCGGTGGCCAGTACGGTATGATGGCCATCCCGCGTATCGGCCACGAAGTCATCGTCTCGTTTCTGGAAGGAGACCCCGACCAGCCTATCGTGACCGGTCGCACCTACCACGCCACCAACCGGCCACCTTACGAGCTGCCCGCCAACAAGACCCGCACCGTGCTGCGTACCGAGACCCACAAGGGCGAGGGCTTTAACGAGCTGCGTTTTGAAGACCAGGCGGGACAGGAAGAGATTTATATCCACGGTCAGAAAGACCTGAATGTGCTGATAGAGAACGATGCGGCTTGGCATATCAAGCACGATGAGCACCGTGATATCGACAACGAGCGGGTGACCCGCATCAAGGCCAACGACCACCTGACGGTGGAGGGTGAAAAACGCGACCAGATCAAGGCGGACTATTCGCTGACTGTGGATACCTCCATGCACCAGAAGCTGGGTCAATCCCTGCTGGTTGATGCAGGTCAGGAGGTGCATCACAAGGCTGGCATGAAGATCGTCATGGAGGCCGGCGCCGAGTTGACCCTCAAGGTGGGCGGCAGCTTTGTGAAGCTCGACTCCGGTGGCGTCACGCTAAGCGGTGGATCCATCAAGATGAACTCCGGCGGTAGTCCCGGCTCGGGCTCAGGGTGGGCGGGTCAGATGCCGATCCAGCCCGGTGCGGTTGAGGTTGTTGCCCCCCCTGTGCCTATGGATCCGGTGCGCCAGATTGCCACGCTCAAATCGGCAGAGCCGGTCTGTGAGATTTGTGAACAGTTGGCCAAGGGGGAGAGCCAGTAATGGTTTTGCCCGAGTTTGATTTGGCCAAAGGAGAGCACCTCTATCTGCTGCTCGATGGCGGGCAGCTTCCCGAGCTTGAGCGCCAACTCTTTGAGGTCAGCGACAGCCCGGCTTATCAGCCGCTCTATCTCTACGCTCCATGGGATAGCCTGCGGGAGGTCTCGCCCTGTCTGGTGGAGGCAAGCGAGCCCCTGCTCAGTTGGTTTCAGACGCTGCCCGCCAATGCCGGATGGCTGCTTTCATCCCCTTTGTCCCTTTTGCCGCTGGCTGACCAGTTGCGCCAGCTTATCGAGGTCGAAAGTCCCTACGGTAGCCGTATTCTGCTCAAACTGGCAGCGCCGGAAACCATGGCATGTCTATTGGTAGATGCGGATCCCTGGTATTGGCGAGGGATCACACAGGTCTGGCTGCCAACCCGTACAGGTTGGCTCCATTGGCAGGTCAAAGAGGCACTTGCCGAGCCGATTGGCGATACATGCAGACTGACCGATGCACAGTGGGCACGTTTGAGCGACGTGAGCTGGCAACACCAGCTGGATGCAACTTATCACCACATGGCGCACTGGTTTCCTGCCCGATTGGCGCAGCAGAGTGATCCGCAGAACTGGATTGCCCGCTGGGCCGAGCAGGCTTATCAACTTGGATTTCAGACCGAACGCGACTTGCTGCTGTTTTTCAATGTGTTGGGATTTTTGGGTGAGTCATGGTGGCAGGGCGATGCCTATCCGATCGTGACTAGGCTGTTGACTACCCCCTCGGCACAGACCCCGTCACAACGTGTTGAACAAGCTGCCAGCTGGGCAGAGCAACATGTCATTGCACAGGAAAGAACCTCATGAGCACCCCGAATCAAGCAGCTGACGCTGCCGGCAACAAGGATTGCAAAAGTCCGGTTGGCACTTGCCCTTTTAAAAACAAAGAGATTGCTCTGGTGCCGGTGCGTTATGCTCTGGATGAGCTCTTTGACGCGCCAGCCACACAACCTCATCCCTTGCCATCGAAAGGGTTCAAGGGCGCCTTGGCTCTAAAGGCAACTCCCTACACTTTGCGCCAACTGCGCGATGGTTGGCTCTATGTCTTTGATGAAAAAACAAAAATTCTCGATGAGTATGAGGTCAAAGGCAGCCAATTTATTCACGAGAGCAAGGGTAGCAAGGGGCATCTGCTTTATCCGGCCAACCACAAGGTGGCGATGGCCTTCTCCCATCAGCGCTGGACCGAGCGGCTGAAAAAGGCGTATCGCAAAGAGAGCGGCCTGCGCAGCAAAGGGATGCGCTCGTTCAATCTGCTCTCGCTGGCCAGCAAGATGGGGGGCGAGCATGCGGGATTATTGGATTTGCTCTCTACTCACGTGGCCGACATGGGGTTGCCCAACGAGGGATTCGTCGACAGCTGCGCTCCTCTCAAGGCACCAACGGGGGTTAAGCCCGGATTGCTCTGGCAAGTGAAGCCGGCGGGCTCACCTGACGCAAGCAAAACTGGCATACCTGATCAGAAAAGTGCTGTTGTTGTGGCGCTGGATGATCTGGTCTCTGATATGAACGATTTAACGTTGCATCAGGGTAATGTATGGGCTCGGTTGGAAAACCCGTTCAGTGATGGGACGGCGCGTCACAAGTGGAACATGGCTGGTATTACTGAAATGGTGGGGCTACCGCCTGTCGATGAGCAAAAGCTGCCGGTAGCCATAAGAGGCAACAGGTTGGCAACTTTCCGCTTTAAAAAGAGCTTGCTGGCTTATACCTCTACGGAGTGGGAACGACGCAAGTTTATGCAGGCCCCACCAGTAGCAGCCAGTACGCCAGCAATTGCCAAAGCGCTTGAAGTTAGAGCAGCCCAGACCTTGGCAGCTCTGCAAGGGTATAAACCGGCACCTGATTTGGCCCAAAAATGGGGTGAGTATCGCTATCAGGATGTGGTTCGTTGGCAAGAGCTGGAAGCATTCATTGCTCAACATCAGCCGTTGCAAGACAAGCTTCGCCAACGTTGGGTATCTACCTGCGATGATGCCTTGACCGGACTGGCTGTATTACCTGCCAACCCTTTGTTACTCGGGGTTGATAGCCAAACTCAAGCAGGGCAAACCTACCTGATTACCTGTCAGCTGGAGTGGTTGTCGACTGGCCAGATGATGAGTGCCGATAAGAAACGAGCTGCGGTGTTGCAAAAAATTCTTCAAAAAGGGGCTCTTCCTGCATTGGCTTATTACGGGTTCGATGCGGCGGTGAAAGAGGAGCTGGTTGCACAGACCCCTTGGCTCAATATCAGCAACAGTACGGCAGGGGCTAACGCTGCTGCCGGCTGGAGCGGGCTGGCAGATGAAGAGCGCATGCTCAATAGCAAACTATTTGCCGGTTTGGGGGCCTCGGCCAAGGCCACTATGGATGCCCTTCATCAAGCCATCACCGGTCCGGCCATGCAGGCGTGGGAGCGGCTGACCATGGTGCTGCATCCTCTGCTGCTCAAGGGCCAATCCAGCGCTGCCTGGGTGGCGGCAGCCGCCCTTGAAGCGGTGCATACCGGGCAAGCGGTGCGCTTTAACAAGGAATTCAAAACCGAAGCTAAGGCGTGGCTACAACACCAACGCGAGGCGGCCGGTATGCTGAGTCGCCAGTTGGGTACCCCAGGGCAATCGATCACCCCTCGTCAAACGCAAGAGCTGGGACAAGCTGGCCAGCAGTTGCAACGTGCCCGCTGGCCCCGTCTGTTGCTCCTTGAGGGTAAGCAGACTGAGTTTGAAGCCAATGTAGCTCGCTATCAGGCACTATTGCGTCAGGGGGGCGTAGCTGCTGCAGGACAGGCTGGCAAGGTGTGGGATAGCTGGGGCAACTTTGGGGGGCTGGCCGCACTGGTCAATATGACCAATCTCGTTTCAACCCTGGATCACTATCAGGAGAACCGTTTAAAAGTCACGGGCAACCCCAAGGCGTTGGCCGATCTGGATCGTGCCGTGACCTATACCGCCGCCTGGACTGGCAGTGCCATTGCGGGGGTCTATCAGGGCAGGGCATATGGTGAGATCGTTAAAGAGAGTTTATTGAGAAAGAGCCTTGCTCAAGTTGGTTCGCAGCACTCTGTGCAACTCGCCCGTCGCTTTGCGCTCTCGATGGGGGCTATGGCGGGGTTGGGCTTGGTAGCGGCCTCGCTGGAATTTGCGGAAACATGGGGGAAAACGGAAGACCCAACGAACTCTGATACGGAGCAGTTTGCTTACTACCTGAAAGCATTAGGTATTGTAGCCCAAGGTTTTGCAGCAGCAGGAGCTCTAATTCAATTGGGTTTAGGAGCTGCTATCGGTGTAATCTGGGCTCCGTGGATGATGGCATTTATTGCTATCGGTGGTGTCGCCTATCTACTTTCAACCTGGTTATTGGCCCGTTTTGGCCGTACTCCCATTGAGCGTTGGTTGCTGCAATCGACCTGGGGTACTAAACCTGCAGGCTGGACACCCGCCGTCGAGCTGGGGGAATATGAGCGACTGGCCCATGCCCCGGAAGTGGCGATGGATGAAAAAGGAGGGGAGCTGGTGATCCGTCTGCCGGCACATATCAGCAAAATGACCTTGCAGGCGGGCGTCCAGCGTATAAGTTATCAGGCCAATCCAAGTGGCAGTTACCCGGCGGCAGTGCCGGTTCACGGATCCCCCCAAGCGCTACCGCTGCCAACTGGTCAGGGGGGGCGGGGCGAATATCGTTTACCACATACCCTGACGCAGGGCGACAAGCTGATCCTGCTGATCACTTATCCAGCCGAAGAGAGCCTGAGTGGCACAGCACAACGATTTATGATCCGTGGATCCCTTGCCCTTGGTGCTGTACTCACCGCAGAAACAGATGCTACCTTGCCGGTAAAAGGCATATTGATCGAGATGAAGCAATGAATAACGCACAAGTAGAAACTCATCCACCCGGTTCAGGGGAACCCCTGTTTCGCTATATCGCGGAACAATATCAGGCACTGCAACAAGAACCAGTACTGTATCAATGGAAAATTAATTATCAGAGTCCGATTGCTTGGTACTCTGGTCTTGGTGCCGGTATTGCTGGTATGTTGTTTGGTCTCTACTTTCCGTTGAGAGATGGTGATGTCAGTATTTTTAATCCGATGTCAAACATACTCTATTGCCTAGGTATAATATGGGTTTTCTATTCCCGTTATTTGATAAATGCCAATAAAATCTACCACTACCATGTTACGGCCAAAGGTATCTACTACACCGAGCGGGATGATATTCCAGAGATCGCCTTTACCGTCATGCGTGGTGTAGGATGGTTTGGCTGCATTGCCTGCATTCTGGCAGCAGGCCTGCTTGGCCCTGCCGCCTTTATCGGCGCAGGTGCAAGTGCTCTGCTGGCTTGGAAAATAAAGGATATGAGGCCAAAGATTATTGAGGATGTTGCTCTATTTTCAACAGGTCATGGCGTAATGAAGATCTTCAAAGAGAAAGAGTGCATTACTCTTTTTTCTAGAGATGTGCACGGTTTCATCAATATATATTGTCTGCCTGGTGAATCTGACAAAGTGCTGAAGCTAATATATCCATATCTGGGTACCTATGAGGTTCATGAAGTAAGTAGCTGGCGCGAGTTTAGCAGTTGACTTCAATCCAATTTCGTCAGGGTCAACAGGGTGAATATCCTTTGCCACATACCCTGTCGCAGCGCGACAAGCTGATCCTGCTGGTCACCTATCCAGCCGAAGAGAGCCTGAGTGGCACCTCACAAAGTGGGTCGTATTCGTAGCTCACTACTGCTTCCCTGTCTTCTGGTTCGTTACCATGTCATGAATAACTCGTGCAACCAGAATCATTACTGGCGATGGGGGGGGGGTCAGCTCTACACCTCTCGGATTATCCGCGTCTTCCTGATACTCCAGGAGGTTTTCAACCTCATCGGATAGCGCGCTGGCGCGGGCTCGGGTATAGTCCTGCGCCAGTTGCGTTATCCAGTTCAGCTGACCCGCGGTTATCCAGAGAGTGGTGCGGGTTGGCCAGTATGAGGTGTGTTATGAAATTCAGTCCCCTGCTCGACGAGATGATGAAAGCCCTGCAGGTGCTGCCAGGGGTAGGGCCCAAATCGGCGCAGCGGATGGCCTTTACCCTGCTTGAGCGCGAGCGCAGCGGTGGCTTGCGGTTGGCCCAGCTGCTCTCCCGCGCCCTGACCGAGATTGGCCACTGCAGCCACTGCCGCACCTTTACCGAGAATGATCGCTGCGATATTTGCGCCAATCCCAAGCGGGAAGAGAACGGTCTGCTCTGTGTGGTGGAGAGCCCGGCGGATGTGGCCGCCATCGAGCAGACCGGCCAGTTCTCCGGTCGTTACTTCGTGCTGATGGGCCATCTTTCCCCGCTAGATGGTATCGGCCCCGAGGAGCTGGGGCTCGATATTCTGGAGCGCCGCCTGAAGGATGAGGCGATCAGCGAACTGATCCTCGCCACCAACCCCACCATCGAGGGGGATGCCACCGCCTGGTATATCGCTGATATGGCCCGAGCTGCCGGGGTGGAGGTGAGCCGCATCGCCCATGGCGTGCCGGTGGGGGGCGAGCTGGAGCTGGTGGATGGCACCACGCTCTCCCACTCCCTGATGGGGCGTCAGCGCCTCAAATAAGGGGGAGGGATAGGGCTGTATCATTGTGGCTTGATCAGAAAATCGGCAGTTGAATGGAAAAAGGGGGGCGAATGAGCAGGATTGCATATTCGCCCCCTTGATATTTGGATCGCTGTCCCCATCTAGGTTGGGCGTATGTTCAACCCGATGTTTCTGAGGATTGGTCCATGACCCAAAGTGTTCATGCCGAAACCCACGGCTTTCAGACTGAAGTCAAACAACTGCTGAGCCTGATGGCTCACAGCCTCTACTCCAACAAAGAAGTATTCCTGCGCGAGCTGATTTCCAACGCCTCCGATGCGGCGGACAAGCTGCGCTTCAAGGCGCTTTCCGATGCCTCTTTGTTCGAAAACGACGGCCAGCTGCGTGTGCGCCTGGTGGTGGACAAAGAGCAGCGTACCCTGACCATCTCCGATAACGGGATCGGTATGACCCGTGATCAGGTGATTGAGCACCTGGGTACCATCGCCAAGTCCGGCACCGCCGAATTTTTCAAAAACCTCTCCGGCGATCAGGGCCGTGACTCCCAGCTGATCGGTCAGTTCGGGGTCGGTTTCTACTCCGCCTTTATTGTTGCCGACAAGGTGACCGTGGTTTCCCGCGCCGCCGGTACCGCTCCGGAGCAGGGCGTGCAGTGGGAATCGGAAGGCGAAGGCTCCTTCACCGTGGCTGACGTGACCAAAGCCGGCCGCGGTACTGACGTTATCCTGCACCTGCGTGCCGAAGAGGACGAGTTCCTCGACGACTGGCGTCTGCGCTCCGTGGTGAGCAAATACTCCGACCACATCAGCGTGCCGGTCGAGATGTACAAAGAGGGCACCCCGGATCGCGAAGAAGATGGTGAAACCATCGTCGGGACCCCGGGCGAGTGGGAGCAGGTCAACCGCGCGACCGCACTGTGGACCCGTAACCCGAAAGATATCAAGGACGAGGAGTATCAGGAGTTTTACAAGCACGTCGCTCACGACTTCGAAGATCCGCTGCTGTGGGGTCACAACCGGGTGGAAGGGGCGCAGGAGTATACCAGCCTGCTCTACGTACCGGCCCGCGCACCGTTTGACCTCTACAACCGCGAGCAGAAGCACGGTCTGAAGCTCTACGTGCAGCGCGTCTTCATCATGGATGACGCCGAGCAGTTTATGCCGACCTACCTGCGCTTCGTCAAAGGGGTGCTGGACTCCAACGATCTGCCGCTCAACGTCAGCCGTGAAATCCTGCAGGACAACAAGGTGACCGCCTCTCTGCGCAAGGCTTGCTCCAAGCGCGTCCTGACCATGCTCTCCAAGCTGGCCAAGGATGATGCCGAGAAGTACGCCAAGTTCTGGAGCGAGTTCGGCAATGTGCTCAAAGAGGGCCCGGCCGAGGATTACGCCAACCGCGAAGAGATCGCCAAGCTCCTGCGCTTTGCCAGCACCGCTGGCGAGGGCGAAGCCCAGACCGTCTCTCTCGAGGATTACGTTGGCCGCATGAAGGAAGGTCAGCAGAAGATCTACTACATCACCGCCGACTCCTATGCCGCTGCCAAGAACAGCCCGCACCTCGAGATCTTCCGCAAGAAGGGCGTCGAAGTGCTGCTGATGTGGGAGCGTGTGGACGAGTGGCTGATGAGCCACCTGACCGAGTTCGACGGCAAGCAGCTCATCTCCGTCACCCGTGGCGAACTGGATCTCGGCGATTTGGAAGATGAAGCCTCCAAGCAGGCGCAGGAGGAGGCCGAAAAAGCTAACGCCGGTCTGGTTGAGCGGGTCAAGAAGAGCCTCGGCGAAGCGGTGAAAGAGGTGCGCGTCACTCACCGCCTGACCGATTCACCCTCTTGCATCGTCACCGATGCCCACGGCATGAGCACCCAGATGATCAAGCTGATGCGCGCCGCTGGTCAGCCGGTGCCGGAGCAGAAGTACATTCTGGAGCTCAACCCCGACCACGCGCTGGTTAAGAAGCTCGACACCATCGCTGATGAGGCGCTGTTTGGCGAGTGGGTCACCCTGCTGCATGAACAGGCCCAGCTGGCCGAACAGGGCGGGCTGAACGATCCGGCGAGCTTCGTCTCCCGCATTAACCGCCTGCTGCTGCAAGCCTAAGCTGCAACTCCGATAACAAAAAGCCCACTGCATGCAGTGGGCTTTTTTGATCCCGCCGCGTCAGAACGGCGAAACACAGTGGCAAGGGAGGCGGCCAGCGCCTCTCTATTTGCGGTATTCGTTGTTGTAGTTCTGGATAAGGCGTCGGGTCACCTCGTGCTGGGGATCGGCAAACACCTTGAGGGTCTTGCCGCGCTCCACCACCCGCCCTTCATGCATTACCAGCACCTCGTCGCTGATATGGCTGACGATGCCCAAATCGTTGGCAACCAGCACATAGCTCAGCCCCATGGTCTCCTGCATCTCCAGCAGCAGGTTGATGATCTGGGAGCGTACCGAGATATCCAGAGTGGTGAGCGCTTCATCGGCCACCACGATTTTAGGGTTGAGAATAAGCGCCCGGGCCAGTGCGACCCGCTGCTGCTGACCGGAGGAGAGCATCTGCGGGTAGAAGAGGGCGTGATCGGGCAGCATGCCCACCATGCGCAGGGTCTGCACCACCTTTTCGCGGCGCTCCTCTTCGGTCATTTCGGTGTTGAGGCGCAGCGGCGTCTCCAGGATCTGGCCGACCCGGATCTTGCGGTTCAGTGAGGTATTGGGATCCTGAAAGATCATCCGCAGCAGCTTGCAGCGGGTCTGGTAATCCCCGTGCACCATCAGCTGGCCGTCGATGGCGATGTCACCGCTGGTGGGTTCGATCATCCCGGCCAGAATGCGGGCCAGGGTGCTCTTGCCGGAGCCTGCTTCGCCGACGATGGCGAGGGTCTGGCCCACTTCAAGGTCAAACGAGAGGGGCTTGATTGCCTCAACGGCCTGACGACGGAACAGGCCGGTGCGGTTCTGGTAGGTTTTGCTCAGACCCCTCACTTGCAGCAGGGAGGGCTCAATCACATGTGCCTCTCTGGCGGGTGCGTTACTGGTCATCATTTTTTCGGCTCCTCCATGTTCAGCGGGAAGTGGCAGCTGAACTGGTGTCCCTTCACCTTGTTCATCACCGGGGTCTGCACGCACTGCTTCTGGGCATAGGGGCAGCGGGGGCCGAGCCGGCAGCCGATGGGCAGGTGCTGCAGCGGCGGGATGACGCCGGGCAGGGTTTCGAGGCGCGACTTGTGGCGCACCAGCTTGTCAAAGTCGGGGATCGACTTGAGCAGCGCATCGGTATAGGGGTGATGCGGCGTCTCCAGGATCTGCTCGCGGGTGCCCACCTCCACCATCTGGCCGCAGTACATCACGTTGATGGTGTCAGTCAGGTTGGCGATGGCGGCGATGTCGTTGCTGATGATGAGGATGGTGGTGTTGCCCAGCTTGTTCATCTTGTCCAGCAGCCGCAGGATCTGGGAGTGGGTGGTGGACTCCATGGCGCTGGTAGGTTCGTCGGCCACCAGCAGGCGCGGCTGGTTGGCAATCGCCATGGCGATCATCACCTTCTGGCACATGCCATCCGACAGCTCATGAGGATAGGCGCGCATCACCTTGCGGTGATCCTTGACCCCGACCCGGTGCAGCAGGGCGATAGCCCGCTTCTTGCGCCACTGGAAGCGCTGCCAGAACTGCCCCTCGAACGAATCGGTCGGGATCGCCTCTTCCAGCTGGGTGCCGATCTCCTCGGAGGGGTCAAGACAGCTGATGGGATCCTGGAAGATCATGGCGATCTCGCGGCCCATAATGCGGCGTCGCTCGCGGGGCGCCATGGTCAGCAGATCCATGTCGTTGAAGCGCATCCGGTCGGCGCGCACTGTCCAGTTATCCTTTTCGATGCCGACGATCACTTTGGCGATCAGGCTCTTGCCCGAGCCGGATTCGCCGACCAGTCCGCGGATCTCCCCCTCGTTAAGGGTGAGGCTCACCTTGTCTACCGCCTTCACCTTGCCCTGCGGTGTGTCGATCTCGATGGTGAGATTGCGTATATCTAGCAACGGCATCAGTCATTCCCCTCTTTGAGCGCTTCGCGGATGCCCTCACCAACCAGGTTGGTCACCAGCACGCTGAACAGAATGGCGATGCCGGGCAGGGTGACGGTCCAGGGGGCGAGATAGATGAGATCGCTCGAGTCAGCCAGCATGGCTCCCCACTCCGACTGGGGCGTCTGGGCGCCGAGACCGAGAAAACCGACCGCGGAGATATCGAGGATGGCGGCCGAGAGGGTGCGGGTGGTCTGGGCCACCAGGGTCTCGACGATATTGGGCAAAATGGCCAGCCGCATGATCCGCAAGGGGGGCGAACCATCGAGTCGGCTGGCGATGATGTACTCCTTCTGCATCTCGGCATGCACCGCGTTGTAGGTAGCCCGGATAAACGGCGGGATCAGCGCGAGGGTGATGGCGATCAGGGTGTTGCCAAGGCCCGGCCCCATGATGGCGACCATGATGATGGCCATCAGCAGGGAGGGGATGGAGAGCAGGGTATCGAGCAGATGGTGCAGCACGCTCGATTTGAGCCCCTTGCTCATGCCGCCGAGGATGCCGATGGCAGAACCCACCACCATGGCGATCACCACCACGATAAGGGCGCAGCCGAAGGTGAGCCGCGCGCCGACCACCAAGCGGGAGAGGATATCCCGTCCCAGATCGTCGGTGCCGAGGAAGAAGTCGATATTGCCGTTGTTGGCCCAGGAGGGGGCCAGCAGCAGATGCTCGGCATGCTGCTCATCAATGCCGTAGGGCACCACCAGCGGGCCGAACAGGGTGATGATCAGCAGCAGCAAAAAGCCCCACAGTCCGGCCATGGCAAGCGGATTGCGGCTGTAGGAGGCCCACGTCTGCTCCAGGGGCGAGAGGATCTTGAGTTCGGGATAGATGTTCGATTTATCTTGCATAGGGTACCTGGCTCCTGGTCACGCCATGAGCGCGTTCAATCTTGTTTGGCATAAAGCTCTTTGCGCCGTGCCGGATAGATAAGGGTTGTGAGCAGCTCGGTGCTGACACTGATCAGGATGACGAAACTGGCGATGACCAGGGTCGCGCCGCGAATGGCGGCATAATCCTGCAGGGCGATGCTGCTGACCAGCCAGCGGCCGATGCCATGCCACTCGAACACCACCTCGGTGATCATGGCAGAGGTGAGCACGCTGCCCAGTTGCAGACCGAGCAAAGGCAGTACCGGGGGCAGGGCGTTTTTCAGGCCATGGCGCCAGACGATCTGCCACTTGGAGAGGCCACGGCTCGCTGCCGCCCTGATGTAGTTCTGCTTCATCACGTCGATGAGCGAGCTGCGCACATGGCGGATCACCTCGGTCGTGGGTACCACCGCCAGCACCAGCGAGGGGAGGATCAGGTGGCGCAGGGCATCGTGCAGCGCCGCCTGACGCCAGGGCTCCTGACTCAGCAGCACGTCGATGACGGCGATGCCGGTGATGGGAGGCACATCATAGAGCAGGCTGATCTGTCCCGATGCCGGCAGCCAGCCGAGATCGAGGGAAAAGAACATCACCACCAGCAGCGCCAGCCAGAATACCGGCACCGCATAGCCGATGAGGCCGGCGGTCATGATGGAGAGATCCAGCGGCTTGCCCTGTGACAGGGCGGCCAGGGTACCGAGCGGGATCCCCACCAGCAGCGAGATGGTGAAAGCGGCCAGACAGAGGATCAGGGTCGCCGGGAAGTAGTGGCGAATTTCGTCCAGCACCGGCAGACCGGAGACGCTCGAGAGGCCGAGATCCCCGGCCAGAATGTGGCGCAGGAAGTCGGGGTAGCCGCTCCAGAAGCTCATCTGATGGCCGAGCAGGCGATAGTCCAGTAGGTAGGCGACAAAGGTCAGGGCCAGCAGGGTGATGAGCAGCAGGTTGATGCGACGCAAGGTGTATAAAAGCATGCTTACTCCCGGTGAGCCTGATTGAAGGAGGTGCCGCCAAAGGGCATCAGGATCAGCCCTTCAATGTCACTGCGGCTGACCTGGGTGCGCAGGGCATGGGCCAGCGGAATGAGGGGCAGCTGCTCGTTGAGCAGGGTCTGGGCGTAGTAGTAATTGCGCAGCCGGAATGCCAGCTGGGGCGTGGTGACTGCATCGTCCAGCAGCTGGTCGAACGCCGGGCTGCACCAGCGGCTGTAGTTGTTGCCCCGCTCGACCGCCGAGCAGCTCAGCAGCTGGCGGAAGAAGTTGTCCGGGTCGGCGTTGTCGGCGATCCAGCCGGAGAGCAGGCTGTCGTACTGACCGGCGGCCAGGCGTTTCTCGATGACGGGCCACGCCTGCTGGACGATCTTGAGCTTGATGCCCACCTTGGCCAGATCGCTTCGCATCAACTGGGCGGTCTTGAGCGCATCCGGGTTGTAGGGTCTGGCATCAGGTTGCACCAGCACCTGCATCTCGAATCCCTTCTCGAGCCCTGCTTCCTTAAGCAGCTTGCGGGCCAGCGCCAGATCGGGCTTGCGCATTGGCAGGCTGGGGTTATAGCCCCACGAGAGCGGTGGCAGCAGGCTGTTGGCGGGCAGGCCGGTATCGAAATAGACCGCCTGCAACAGGTTGTCGATATTGATGGTGCTGGCGATGGCCTGACGGACCTTGACGTTGTTGAACGGCGGCTTGCGGGTATTGAGGGCCAAAAATGCCACGTTCATCCCCGATTGTACCGACAGGCTGAGGTCGGGATGTTGCTTGATCACCGAGAGCTGGCTGGCGGCAGGAGTGCTCATCACGTCGCACTCGCCGGTCAGCAGTTTGGCCAGCCGTTTGGAAGAGCGCGGGGTGATGTCGTACACCAGCTGCTCGATCCGGGCCGGGCCGTTCCAGTAGCCGGGATGGCGCAGATAGCGGATGAACTCGTTGTGGCGATACTCCTTGAAGCTAAACGGGCCGGTGCCGATGGGACGGGTATCGAGCAGCGCCGGGGTTCCCGCCTTGAGCATCTGCTCGGCGTATTCGGCTGAGAGGATCACTGCATAGTCGCTGGCCAGGGTCGCGAGGAAAGAGGCGTTCGGCTGGTTCAGCTCGAACACCACCTGCTGCGGCCCCTTCTTGTAGACCCGCTTGATCAGCTGATCCTGCCCCAGGCTGTAGAAGAAGGGGTAGTCGCCGCCGGAGACGTTGTGATAGGGATGGTGATCGTCGAGTTGACGGGCGTAGGTAAAGACCACGTCATCGGCATTGAGGGGTCGGCTTGGCTTGAACCAGGGGGTGTGGTGGAAACTCACCCCCTTGCGCAGGGTCAGGGTATAGGTGAGGCCATCCTCGCTGACATGCCAGTTGGTGGCGAGCGCCGGCTCCAGTGCCAGAGTATTGGGGTTAACCTCCAGCAGACGGTCGTAGAGCGGACGAGCGCTGGCATCCAGCGTAACCCCGGTGTTGGAGACATGGGGGTTGAAGGAGAGGGGAGAGCCCTCAGCGCAGTAGATGAGTCCGGTCTTGGAAGCTTCGGATTGCTTGTTGCAGCCGGTGAGCAGAACCAGCAGACCGAGCAGCAAGGGTGTGAGCATTCTCATTGTTGAACCATGTTTTTGATACGCATCTGTTTTTATATGAATACGCCAGCACTGTGCTGGCTTTGTTGGTGCCGGTGTCAACCGGACTCTTTCTGGTCTTGTTCCGTATCGTTGTCGCCATCCTGCAGCTGATACTTGCGTAGCATGCCACGAAACTGGTGATAGCTTAAGGCCAGCAGTTGGGCGGCTTTGCGCTGATTATACTGGGATTGCTGCATCGCCTGCTTGAGTAAATTAATCTCGAACTCCGCCACCGCCTGCTTGAGATCGAGCGGCAACGCCCCGTTTGTCACACCTTGCGGCTCACTTTTACTCTCCTGACTGCGAGCGGCTACGGGCCGCCAAGGGGAATCAAACGGATTAATCACCAGCTCGGCCAGCGGCAACTGGGGGTTACCCTGGCGGTAGATGCTGCGCTCCACCACGTTTTTCAGCTCCCGCACGTTGCCAGGCCAGGGGTAATCCTGCAGCAGCTGGGTTGCCTTGCGCGAGAAGCCTGCAAACAGCGGATAGCCCAGCTCCCGGGTCATGCTGTGGGCGAAGTGCTCCGCCAGCATCAGGATATCTTCCCGCCGCTCCCGCAAGGGGGGGAGAGTAATCACATCAAACGCGAGCCGATCCAGCAGATCGTGGCGAAACAGCCCCTTGTCGGCCAGCGCCGGCAGATCCTCGTTGGTGGCGCAGACCAACCGCACATCCACCTTAAGGGGCTTGGCGCCACCCACCCGCTCGAACTCGCCATACTCGATGACCCGCAGCAGTTTCTCCTGCACCCGGGCGCTGGTGGTTGCCAGCTCGTCGAGAAACAGGGTGCCGCCATCGGCCCGCTCGAAGCGCCCCTGATGGCGCTTGGCCGCGCCGGTAAAGGAGCCCGCCTCGTGACCGAACAGCTCGGTCTCCAGCAGACTCTCGCTCAAGGTGGCGCAGTTGATGGTGACAAAGCTTTGATCCCAGCGCGCCGAGAGATAATGTAGGCGGTGGGCGATGAGCTCCTTGCCCGTTCCCCGCTCACCGATGATCAGCACGGGTTTGCGCAGCGGGGCGAGCCGTGAGGCCTGCTCGATGATCTCGAGGAATGCGTTGGATTCCCCCAGCAGGCTTTCCGTGGCCGTGGTCATAGTGATCCCTGTCGGTTGTTAAAGCTGGTCAATCTTACCAAAAGTTGGTGATTTTTATCACCACTTGCATGGCATCTCTTGAAACGGGGCAAAGCAGCCCCATATAAATCAACAAGTTAAATTTCGCTCCAGATTGGCACACAAGTTGCCATTGTCAATGGAGAAACAACGCCATGCCATTAACAGGAGTGCAATCATGAGTATTTTTTCCCGTCTGGCCGACATCATCAATTCCAACCTGACGGCCCTGCTCGACAAGGCAGAAGATCCCCAGAAAATGGTGCGTCTGATCATTCAGGAGATGGAGGATGAGCTGGTCAAGGAGCGCTCCAATCTGGCCCGCTTCCTCGCCAGCCAGAAAGAGATTGGCCGTCAGGTCGCCCGCCATCAGGATCGGGTCGACGAGTGGCAGGCCAAGGCCGAGCTGGCCCTGACCAAGGGGCGTGAAGATCTGGCCCGCGCCGCCCTTATCGAGAAGAAGAAACAGAGCGAGTTGTCAGAGACTCTCTACCGCGAGCAGCAGGCGGTCGACAGCGGCATCGAGAAGTTGGGTGAAGAGATCCGCCAGCTGGAAGCCAAGCTGGAAGATGCCCGTGCTCGCCAGAAAGCGATGGCCATTCGCAGCGAAGCGGCCAGCAGCCGTCTCAACGTGCAGAGCCAGGTTGCCCGTGGTGACAGTCAGGCGGTGGTGAGCAAGTTCGAGCGGATGGAGCGTCGCATCGACGAGATGGAGGCCCGCGCCGATCTGGGTCAGTCCGACAAGGCGCTGGCGCAGCAGTTCGCCGAGCTGGAAGTGGACGATCAGATAAGCAAAGAGCTGGAGGCGATGCGCCAAAAGCTGGGTCAGCGTGACGGCCAGCAGGGGGAGTAAACGATGGAGAGTCTGCTGGGGGTATTGATGGTTCCCATGGTGGTTTTCATGGTGGTGGTGGCACCCATCTGGCTGGTGCTGCACTACCGGGCCAAGGGGCGGATGGGCGCCGGTCTCGCCGATAGCGAGCGGGAACAGCTGCAAGGGTTGCTGGCCCGTACCGAAAAGATGCAGGAGCGAGTGGGTGCACTGGAATCAATTCTGGATGCGGAAGTGCCGGGCTGGAGGAACAAGGTATGAGCAGTGTAAGTCGTGAGGGGCGCAACCTCTATCGCGATCCCCGGCAGGGCAAGATTGCCGGGGTCTGCGCCGGTTTGGCTGAGTACTTCGGGGTGGAGACCTGGATCGTGCGGCTGCTGGCCATCAGTGGCCTCATCTTCGCCGGTTTCATCACCTTCACCGCCTATATCGCCGCCTGGTTCTTGCTCGACAAAAAGCCGGTTACCCTCTATTCCCACGAGGATGCCGACTTTGCCGAGGTGCGGATGAAGGCGCGCAGCTGGCAGGCGGGTGTCACCCCCCAACAGGCGCTGAGCCGTGTCGCGCAGGAACTTGACGCGCTGGAGCCCAGAGTTCAGCGCATCGAGAAGCTGGTGACCTCCCGCGAGTTCACCCTGCAGCGGGAATTTCGCAAGCTGTAGTTCCTGCTGAAGCACTCAATGTCGATGGTGGAGCCTTCTGTGATGATCCACCATCGACGCCAACTATCCAGACGTGGATAAGCGGTCGACCTCTCGCATGGCCAACCACGCCGGATGCAACCACCAAGGGAGAACGGGTCAAGCCTTGATACTCAATAAACTGGAACAGAAGTTGACTCGCTTGCAGAGCAAGGCGAACGACGTGGTGAACCGGGTGCGGGATCGCCATATCCGGCTGGCGGTGACCGGCCTCTCTCGCAGCGGCAAGACCGCCTTTATCACGGCGCTGGTCAACCAGCTGGAACACGCGGCCATCGACGGCCGTTTGCCATTGTGGGATGCCCTGCGTCAGGGACGCATTCTCGGTGCGCGCCGGGTACCGCAGCAAAATGCTCACATCCCCACCTTTGCCTACGAGCGTGGCCTCGACTCCCTGTTTGGCGATCCGCCGGCCTGGCCCGAGCCCACCCGCGGCGTGGCTGAGGTGCGCCTCGAAATTCGCTATCGCACCCGTCACCCCCTGCGCAAGCATCTGGGGGAGATCTCCACCCTCTACGTGGATCTGGTGGACTATCCCGGGGAGTGGCTGCTCGACTTGCCGCTCCTTGAGATGAGCTACGAGCAGTGGAGCGAACAGGTGCGCGAGCAGCTGCGTCGCCCCGAGCTGCAGGCGCTCGCCGCCGGCTGGTTGACCCCCGGGTGGCAGGCAATGCAACCTTTTGCCGAGCGACAGGTGGCTGAGCTGGCCGAGCGTTACACCGCCTATCTGCACGCCTGCAAACAAGAGCTGGGGCTGCACCTGATCCAGCCCGGCCGCTTCGTCTTGCCGGGGGAGTATGCCGGTGCCCCCATGCTGCAGTTTGTCCCCTGGGTGTGGGAGATGCCCACCGGCGAACCCGCCGATGGCACCCTCTACGCCACCCTCAAGCAGCGCTTCGAGCAGTACAAACAGCATCTGGTGCAGGGTTTTTATGAGCAGCACTTTGCCGGCTTTGATCGCCAGATCGTGCTGGTGGATTGCCTGCAGCCCCTCAACGCTGGGGCGGCCAGCTTTGGCGACATGCAGCAGGCCATCGCCCGCATCATGGAGAGCTTTGCCTACGGCAAGAGCAACTGGTGGCGGCGGCTCTTTTCGCCCCGTATCGACAAGCTGCTGTTTGTGGCGAGCAAGGCCGATCACGTCACCCCCGAACAGCATGCGCCCATGGTTTCCCTGCTCCAGCATCTGGTGCGCAGTGGCCGCGGGCAGGCTCGTTTTGAGGGGATCACCACCGAGTGTCTGGCGCTGGCCGCCATCAAGGCGACCGAAGTGGGCAAGGGGGTGGCCAATGGCCGCGAGTTCCCCGCCATCCGTGGCACCAGCCTCGCGGGTGAGCCGCTGTTGCTGTTCCCGGGTGAGGTGCCGCCCCATATTCCCCCCGCGCAGTGGTGGAACAATCAGGGCTTTGATTTTCAGGCGTTTCGCCCCATGCCTATGAGCGCCCATCAGGCGCTGCCCCATATCCGGCTCGATGCGGCGCTGGAGTTTCTGCTCGGGGATCACCTCGAATAACGGTGTGCAGCCCGGTGTTTCACTCAGGACGCTGTGCACAGGAGAACAATGCGATGAACGATCAGATAAAAGAGCGCCCGCCGCTGCAGGGCAAGGTGATCCTTGAGCCTGCCTTGACGGTGGCCAGCGATGAGCGACCGCCCGCACCGGCCCAGCGGCTGGAGGAGGCGAGCTTCGAGCGCCTCGACGAGCTGGACGATTTCACCGAGGTGGAGAGCGCCCTCGTCATCAAACCGCGCCGCCGCCATCGGCTACTGACGTGGGGGCTGGGGGCGGTCGGTCTGCTCTCGTTG
>NZ_CAWNWX010000017.1:65822-67158 GCF_963878195.1 Aeromonas sp. HMWF016 | reverse complement strand
CCTGTACGACCAATTTCTCACCACCCCGCTCTGGGGCAGCGCCTGGCTGGCTGCCTCGGCGCTGGTAGCGGCGGGTACTGCCAGCGTGGTGGGACGCGAGTGGCTGCGCCTGCGCACCCTCAAGCTGCGCCAGGATGTGCGCTCGCGGGCAGAAGATCTGCTGGCCCATCAGGGCGTTGGGCAGGGGCAGGCCTTTTGCGAAGGGTTGGCGGTCAAAAGTGGCGACAAGGGGCGCGAGGGGTATCAAACCTGGCTGGCCCAGCTCGACGAGAGCCACAGCGATCGGGAGGTGCTGACCCTCTATAGTCAGCTGGTACTGAGTGAGCGCGACAAGCTGGCGCAGGCGCGGGTGGCCAAATGGTCGGGGGAGGCCGCGGTGCTGGTGGCGCTGAGCCCGCTCGCCACCGTCGACATGATGCTGATGCTGTGGCGCAACCTGCGGATGATCGAGGATATCGCCGATGTCTACGCCATCGAGCTTGGCTACTGGAGCCGCATTCGTCTCATCCGTCAGGTGTTTCGCAACATGCTCTACGCCGGCGCCACCGAGCTGGTGACCGAGGTGGGGATGGACTTGCTGGGGGCCGAGCTTACCGCCAAGCTCTCCGCCCGCGCCGCGCAGGGAGTGGGGGCCGGCCTGCTCACCGCTCGCCTTGGCCTGCGCACCATAGAGGCGTGCCGTCCGCTGCCCTGGTGTGCGGACGAGAAGCCGAAACTGGGCGAGCTGCGCAAGCGGCTGGTGGGTCAGCTGGCCGGTTATCTCAAGGGAACGAGTTAACCCCGGATCGGGGCTCGGGTGCTGGCGCATCCTGATGGGAGCCCGGTATGCCGAAGATCTATATTGTTTTACTGGTGAAACGCTTATCCACTTTTTTCGGCGTTTTTTGCAACAATCTGCGCCGGGTGGATGGGCTATCACGGCATAAACCGGGCAACGGGGCTGCTCCGCTTTTATCCCGTCTCCTTCAGGTATTGGGCGTACAAGGGGTACCAAGGGTTTGGCTCACTCTGAATGAGTCAGCTCGCCATTAGGCGTGAATGTCACATTTTATTTACATATCTTGCCAGCAGCCGACCACCGGGTCGGCTGCTTTTTTTGTTGCCGGTTCGTTACAGTGATCCTGTGACCCAATGGCAAGGCGCCTCACCCGGCGCAGAGGATGGAACCGCTTATGGCAACCCTTTATACCGCTCACCAGCCGGATGCCCGGGGGATGAGCCACTACTCGGCCGAAGAGCACGGCACCTGGCAGATCCTGATCGAACGCCAGCTGGCGGCGCTTGAAGGCAAGGCGTGTGACGAGTATCTGGCGGGCCTTGAAAGACTGACGTTGCC
>NZ_CAWNWX010000017.1:52908-65808 GCF_963878195.1 Aeromonas sp. HMWF016 | reverse complement strand
CCAACCGCCAGTTCCCGGTCGCCACCTTTATCCGGCGGCGGGACGAGCTCGATTACCTGCAGGAGCCCGATATCTTTCACGAGATCTTCGGCCACTGCGCCATGCTGACCAATCCCGCTTTTGCCCACTTTACTCACCTCTATGGCCAGCTTGGCCTGCAGGCGAGCAAGGAGGAGCGGGTCTTTCTGGCCCGTCTCTACTGGTTTACCGTGGAGTTTGGCCTCTTGGCAACGCCGGACGGGCTTCGTATCTATGGCGGCGGCATTCTCTCCTCCATCGGCGAGACGGCCTATGCCCTTTCCGGCAAGCCGCTGCTGCAACCCTTCGATCTGCTGGAAGTGCTGCGCACCCCCTATCGCATCGACATCATGCAGCCCACCTACTTTGTGCTGCCCGCGCTCGATGCACTCTACCGGCTGGGGGAGGCGGAGATCATGAACGGGGTGGCACAGGCGCGCCAGCTTGGACTGCATACGCCGCGCTTTGAGCCGGTTGCAGGCAAGCAGGCGAGTTGAGTTATCCGTTATTTCACATCAGATATTGCACATTCAGAACAGAGGAGAGACCCATGACCGAACTGGCCAGCCAGCAGTGTGAAGCGTGCCGCGCCGATGCCCCCAAGGTGAGCGATGAGGAGCTGCGCGAGTTGATGTCGCTTATCCCCGACTGGCAGCCACTGGTGGTGGCGGGGGCGCTGCAGCTGCGGCGGGAATTTACCTTTCGCAACTTCAAGGAGGCGCTGGCGTTTACCAACCGCTTGGGCGAGCTGGCAGAGGCGGAGTTCCACCATCCGGCCATTTTGACCGAGTGGGGCAAGGTGACCGTCAGCTGGTGGACTCACAAAATTGGTGGATTACACCGCAACGACTTCATCATGGCGGCGCGCACGGATGAGCTGCTGAAGTGAAGAAGCCATCAATCACCGAGTGGGCGATATGGTAACGGTCAGCTGGTGGACCCACAAAATAGGTGGACTACACCGCAACGACTTCATCATGGCGGCGCGTACCGACCAGCTACTCAAATAAGCGGCAGCAACTGACTCGGGCCTGCCCGGCGAAAGCGGGGCAGGCCCGCATTTTTGTGGGCTAGCGCTCGCACTGGGGGGATCGAGTCTGTATTATCCGCTCATTCATAGAGTTAGCTAGGAAGTGTGTCCCGAATGCGTCTTGAAGTCAGCTGTGAAGACCGCCTGGGCCTGACCCGGGAACTGCTCGACCGCCTGGTGGAGCACAATATCGATCTGCGCGGCATCGAAATCGATACCTCAGGCATCATCTATCTCAACTTTCCCGAGCTGGAGTTCAGCGATTTTCAGCATCTGATGCCGGAGATCCGCCGCATTCCCGGCGTCTATGACGTCAAGACCATCCCCTACATGCCCTCCGAGCGGGAGCACCACGAGATTGAAGCGCTGCTTAAAGCGCTGCCGGATCTGGTCTTCTCTCTCGATGCCAAGGGCAAGGTGACCCAGGCCAACCAGTCGGCCCTCACCACCCTCGGCTTGCCGGTGGAGGAGGTGCGCGGCGTGGCGCTGGGCTCGCTGGTCAAGGGCTTCTCCTTCAGCCGTTGGCTGGAGGCAAGCGACATCCGGCCGCAAACCTGCAAACTCAGTTTCAATGGCGAAGAGTATCTGGCGGATCTGCTGCCGCTCTTTGTCGATGAACAGAAGGGCAAGCAGGCGCTGGCGGGCGCCGTGGTGGTGCTCAAATCGGCCCGTCGGGTTGGCCTGCACTTCAGCGCGCTCCACGCGGTGGAGGCGGGGGGGGTCGAGCATCTGCAGGGTGAGAGCCCCAAGATGAAAGAGGTGCTGGCGCAAGCGCGCAAGCTGGCGATGCAGGATGCCCCGCTGCTCATCGTCGGCGAGACCGGTACCGGCAAGGAGCTGCTGGCCCGCGCTTGTCACGGTGCCAGCCTGCGCTCCAGCCACCCCTTCATGGCCCTCAACTGCGCCGCCATGCCGGATAATGTGGCCGAGAGCGAGCTGTTCGGCTATGCCCCCGGCGCTTTTGGCAACAATACCGAGGGCAAGCGCGGCGTGCTGGAGCTGGCGAGCGGTGGCACCCTGATGCTGGACGAGATTGGCGACATGTCGCCCCACCTGCAGACCAAGTTCTTGCGAGTGCTGCAAGATGGCGTGTTCCGCCGGGTCGGTGACGAGCAGGAGGTGAAGGTCAATGTGCGTTTTATCTGCACCACCCAGAAACAGCTGCTCGATCTGGTGAACGATGGCTCCTTCCGCGAGGATCTCTACTATCGCCTCAACGTGCTGAGTCTGGCGTTGCCGCCGCTGCGTGAGCGCAAGGCGGATGTCATGGTGCTGGCCCAGCAGTTTGTCTCGCGCTTTGCCAGCGAACTGCAGCGTCCGCGCCCGCGCTTTACCCGCAACATGGCCGACTATCTGACCGCTTATCGCTGGCCGGGCAACGTGCGCCAGCTGCGCAACTGCCTCTATCGTGCCATGACGCTGCTGGAGGGGGACGAGCTTGGCCCCGAGCAGATCGATCTGCCGGTAGCGGCCGATACGGCGCCGCTTATCGACGAGTGGTTCGAAGGGAATCTCGACGATGCGGTGAAGCGCTTCGAGAGCCAGCTGCTGGCCCGGCTCTATCCGGCATTTCCCTCGACCCGCCAGCTCGCCAAACGACTGGGTGTGTCGCACACCGCCATCGCCAACAAATTGCGGGAGTACGGGATCAGCAAAAAGTGATACCCTGCCCGTTGAGGTGACCAGAGAGCCCGTTGCAAAACGGGCTCTCTGTTTTTATTTACAGCTCTGTCAGCTGAGTCTCACGTCAAGGCTTGTCAGGCTGTTGTCCGGCCACTTACTATCTGAGTTTATGTACCCGAACCGCGCTGCTGCGGTGTTGTAGAGGCGCCTATCCCCTGATCATGTCGTCACACTTCTCATTCCGACTCGTCGTTGCGCTGCTGGTGCTGTTGCCCGGGCTGGCTTGCTCCCGTGCCGCGCTTGCCGAAGCGCAGACCACCGCAGAGAGTCGGGCCAATGCGGTCAAGGAGCTGGTGCTCGATATTTTGAGCTACACCCGCTGGCCAAAGGAGCCGCCGGTGCTGCATCTGTGCATCGCCGCGCCCACTGAATATGCCGGTGTGCTCTCCACCATTACCCGGCAGGGCAACGGCCGGCCGGTGCAGGTCAATCGTTATGAGGTGACGGATCCGGCCATTGCCGGCCAGTGTCATGTGCTCTATCTGGGGGTGATGGACGAGTCAACCCGGCTGGCGCTCTTCTCCCGTTTGAAGGGGCATCCCGTTCTCAGCATCAGTGAGCATAATCCGGAGTGCAGCAGCAGTCCCGTCTTCTGTCTGCAGCCAGACAGCCGCAGCGGGCGGCTGCGTTTCAAAGTGAATCTGGATGCGCTGGCGCTCAGCGGTGTGCGGGTGCACCCGGCCGTGCTCAAGCTGGCCATGGCTGATCGGGGGGTGCCATGACGCCATCGTCTGATCGCCATGACGCGCGGCTGACCCTGCGTCAGAGCCTGGGGCGCACCCATCTGGTGACCGCCTTTACCTCGGCCTGTGTGGCGGGGATCCTGCTGACCCTGACCGCCCTGCTGGTGATGCGTTTTTACGCCGACCACAATCTGGAGCTGGTGGCACGCGCCATCAGCTATACCACGGAAGCGGCTGTGGTGTTTCAGGACGAAGAGGCGGCGGGTGAGGCGCTGCGGGCCATTGCCGAGCGCGAGGAGGTGGCCGAGGCGCGCATCTATCTGCCCGATGGCACGTTGCTGACCAGCTGGTCGCGCACCATGAACACCCCGATCGCCGAGCTGGAGGGTTATCTTGCCCAGTTGATCCTGCCCGGGCCGGTGCGCGAGCCCATGTTGCGTGGCAGCGAAAAAATCGGTGAGGTCGAGCTGATCGGCCATGGCGAGTCACTGCTGATCTTCCTGATTGCGGTGCTGCTGGTGATGCTGATCTGTCTGCTCTTGAGCGCCATGGGGGCGCTCTACGTGGCGGGGCGGATGCAGGTCTCCATCATAGGTCCCCTGCGCGAGCTGGCCCGGGTGGCACATTCGGTACGCCGCCAGCGTACCCTGGGGATGAGGGCACCGCCCGCCGGTATTGTCGAGCTCAACGAGCTGGGGGATGACTTCAACTCCCTGCTGGACGAGTTGCAGGCGTGGCAAGCCCATCAGGCGCGGGAAAATGCCAGCCTGCTCCATCAGGCAACCCATGATGTGTTGACCGGACTGCCCAACAGGGTCCTGTTTGACGCTAGACTGGCGCAGGCCATCACCGAGGCTGAACAGGGTGAGGGGGACTTTGCGCTGCTTTACCTCGATTGCGATCGCTTCAAACAGATTAACGATACCCTGGGCCACAACGCCGGTGACGATGTGCTGATAACCCTGGCAAGGCGGGTGGAGCATCAGTTGCGGCCGCAGGATCTGGTGTGCCGTCTGGGGGGGGATGAGTTCGCCATCCTGCTGAGCCCTGTGCATCTGCAACAGGATGTGGAGGAGGTGATCAACCGCATTCAGCAGGCGATGAGTGAAACCGTGGTATTGCGGGATGGGCAGCAACTGGTGGCTGGGATCAGCATCGGTTATGCCATTCATCAATCCGGGGTCAGTGCCAGCGAGCTGTGCGAGCTGGCAGACAAAGCCATGTATTTGGCAAAACGTGCGCGCCGCGAGGAGGTGGATGCCACCGAACCGGCGTGAATTGATGTCGTTAAGGAGACATAACAATGAAAATATCCCTCTCCCTCAAGACCTTGCTGCTGGGGTTGCTCTTCTCTCTGCTGGCAGGTTGTCAGAGTGCCCCGAAGGGGCTCACCCCTGAACAGCTGGCGGTATTGAAGGAGCAAGGTTTTTATCTGACCGACGAGGGTTGGACTCTGGATCTGGCCAACCGGGTGTTGTTTGCCAACAACGTCGGGGAGCTCAATCCCCAAACTCGTCAGACCGTGGAAAAGCTGGGCAAGGTGTTGCTTGGGGTCGGCCTCGACAAGGCGCGGGTTGACGGTCATACCGACAACACCGGCGAGAGCAGCTACAACCAGCAGCTCTCCCTGAAGCGGGCCCAGTCGGTTGCGGATGTGCTCATCTCGGTCGGGATGAACCCTGCCAATCTGGAGGTCCGTGGTCGCGGCGAAACCGCGCCGGTGGCGGACAACAAGAGTGCTTCCGGACGGGCCGAAAACCGCCGGGTGGCCATCGTTATCGCCAACCAGTAAGCGACTGTCCTGCCAAGCGTGCCGTGTGCATAGCAAAAGAGCGCCCAAAGAGGCGCTCTTTTTGATCCGGCCGGCGAGTTTATGATTCGCTCTGCTCGTTGGCGTCGGTGTGTTTGCGCAGGCGAATGTTGATCATCTCCACCACCAGCGAGAAGGCCATGGCGAAGTAGATGTAACCCTTCGGAATGTGCAGATCCATCCCCTCCGCCATCAGGGCGAAACCGACCAGGGTGAGGAAGGAGAGGGCCAGCATCTTGATGGTGGGGTGGTTATCGACGAAATCGCCGATCGCCTTGGCGGCAAACATCATGATGAAGACTGCGATCATGATGGCCAGCACCATGACAGGGACGTGATCAGCCATGCCGACGGCGGTGATCACCGAATCCAGACTAAAGACGATGTCGAGAATGGCGATCTGGATCAGGGTGCTGATAAAACCGGAGGCAGCACCTGCCACCTTTTCCGGCTCGGCAGCCCCCTCAAGGGTGGCGTGGATTTCGTGGGCACTCTTGCCGATGAGGAACAGGCCCCCCAGCAGCAGGATGAGGTCGCGTCCGGAGATGGCCTCGCCCAGCACGGTAAAGAGCGGATCCGTGAGGCGCATGACCCAGGCCAGCGAGAGCAGCAGCAGGATACGGGTACCCATGGCGAGCCCCAGACCCAGAATGCGCGCTTTTTGACGCTGCGCCTCCGGCAGACGGCCGACCAGAATGGAGATGAAAATGATGTTATCGATGCCCAGCACGATCTCGAGCAGGGTCAGGGTGGCGAGCGCTACCCAGGCAGAGGGATCCAGAACCCATTCCAGCATGATTGAACCTTGGTTGAAAAAAAGAAGCGGAACATTTTAGCAGGGGAGAACCGCTTGTCCCAGTGGGTCGAAAAGATAAAAATGGTCGTCATCGCAAGGGAGGAGTGCATGTTTCGATTAGGGCTCATCATAAATCCGGTCGCCGGGATTGGCGGCGCAGTGGCGCTTAAGGGGAGTGACGGCGTGGTGGCCGAGGCGCTGGCTCGCGGCGCCGTGCCCAGAGCGCAGGAGCGTACCCGTCAGGCCCTGCTGCCGCTGTGTGAAGTGACTGCGCCGTTCGAGCTGCTGACGGTAGCTGGCGACATGGGGGAGAATGTGGTGCATGAACTGGGCTTGCCGCACCGCATCGTCTATCAGCCGGCCGGGGAGAGTACCTCTGCCGCCGATACTCGCCATGCGGCAGAGCGGATGCGCGACGCGGGTGTCGATCTGCTGCTGTTTGCCGGTGGCGATGGCACGGCGCGGGACATCTGTGCGGCGGTGGGGGACTCCTGCCATGTGCTGGGGATCCCGGCTGGCTGCAAGATCCACTCCGGCGTCTACGGGGTGACCCCCGCCGCCAGCGGGCGGGTGGCGGCGAGGATGATTGCAGGCGAATTGCTCAGCCTTATCGACGCCGAGGTGCGCGATATCGACGAAGAGGCGTTTCGCGCAGGCAAGGTGCGGGCTCGTCATTATGGCCAGCTGCTGGTGCCCGGCGATCTGCGGTACGTGCAGGCGGTCAAGCAGGGGGGACGGGAGTCCGAAGAGCTGGTGCTGGTGGATCTGGCGGCCGGTGTGGTCGAGCAGATGGAGTCCGATACCCTCTATCTGATGGGCTCTGGCAGCACGGTGGCAGCCTGCATGGCAGAGCTGGGTCTGGAAAATACGCTGCTTGGTGTGGATCTGGTGGAAAATGGCAGGCTTATCGGGCAGGATCTCAGCGCCGCCGAGATCCTGACCCGGATCCGTGGCCGTCGCTGCCGGCTGATCATTACCCTGATTGGCGGACAGGGACATCTGTTCGGGCGCGGAAATCAGCAATTGAGTCCTGAGGTAATTCGGTGTGTCGGGCTGGACAATATCCAGGTGCTGGCAACCAAGAGCAAGCTGGCTTCCCTTCAGGGGAGACCACTCCTGGTCGATACCGATGAGCCGGAATTGAACCGGGCGTTGAGTGGTTATCTGCGTATAACCACGGGATACAAGGATCAGGTCATCTACCCGGTGGCCAGCCCGGAATAGGACGCCATGGACGCTGCTGGCCTGGCGCCAGAGAGCTGCATTCAACCCGAGTGCGGTTCCATACCCCCGAATTATTTGCCGCAAATGAGGCTGCGTTACATGACGATTCACGATTTTGAGCACAAGTTGTTGGGACTGATCGACGGCATGGTTGCTACCGCGAGCGAAGATGAACTCTTTGCCGGTGGTTACCTGCGAGGCCATATTTCGCTGGCGGTCGCCCGTGCCGAGCTGGAGGGCAAGACCCTGGTGCGGGATGTCAAAAGCTATGTGTTGCGCAGCCTCAACGAGGCGATTTTGCAAGGCGAGCTCTCCGAGCAGGACGAGCAGCTGGTGCAAGCCATGTGGATTCGTTTGCAACAACAGGCAGAAGCTTGATCGGATACACATTTCAAACTGAAGTTTGAGTTTATTCTTCCCTGAAGTTAGTGAAAGGTTAATAATAAGTTTCGCCTTTTGTTTCAGGGATTAAACTATGGCTTCAGCCTCACGTATTGCCAAAAAACTGCCGCTCGAGATGCTCTATCACTGGGAGCGGCAGTGTCCTGATCGAACCTATCTGCGTCAAACCATCAACCGCGAATATGTCGATTTCACCTGGGGTGAAGTTGCTGATGAAGCGCGGCGCATGGTGACGGCCCTGCGTCATCTGGGGCTGGTTGCCGGCGATAAAGTGGCGCTGCTTTCCAAAAATTGCGCCCAGTGGTTTATCGCCGATCTGGCGATGCAGATGGGGCAGTATGTGAGCGTGCCCATCTATCCGACTGCCAACGTCGATACCATCGAATATGTGCTGCGCCACAGCGAGGCCAAGGCGATCTTCGTTGGCAAGCTGGATGACTGGAAGAGTCAGGAGGCTGGCGTACCCGCCGATCTGCTGCGCATCGCCTTTCCCTACGACACCATGCCGGCCAGTTACCAGTGGGATGATCTGCTGGAAGCACACGAGCCCATCCCGGACAGCCCGGTGCAGGAGCCAGACTCCCTGCTGAGTCTGGTCTATACCTCCGGCAGTACTGGCAAGCCGAAAGGGGCCATGCTGACCGTCGAGCGTTATGCGTGGTCGTGCGAGAAGCTGGTGGAGACGGTGAGCCTGACCCAGTCTGATCGCGGTTTCTCCTACCTGCCGTTGGCCCACATCACCGAGCGGGTCTACATCTACGGCGGCAGCCTGTTTGGCGGTGCCACCATCGCCTTTCCCGAATCCCTCGACACCTTTGTCGAGGACGTCAAGCGCTGCCGTCCTACCGTATTTATCTCGGTGCCGCGGCTGTGGGCCATGTTCCGCATCAAGATCCACGAGAAGCTGCCCCAGAAGAAACTCGAACTGCTGCTCAAGATCCCGCTGGTCTCCAGCCTTATCAAGAGCAAGCTGAAAAAGGGGCTGGGGCTGGATCAGGCGCGGGTGTTGGGCTGCGGTTCGGCGCCGGTCTCCCCTGCGCTGCTTGAGTGGTACCTGAGCATCGGTCTCCAGGTGACCGAAGCGTGGGGCATGACCGAGAACCACGCTTACTCCACCATCAACTACCCGTTCCGTGCCGACAAGATAGGTACCGTCGGCAAGGCGGGGCCCGGGGTGACCATCAAGATCTCCGACGAAGGAGAGATCCTCTGTCGCTGTGAAGGGATGATGGTGGGTTATTACAAGGATCCCGAGCACAGTGCCGAGGCCATTGATGCCGAGGGGTGGCTCCATACCGGCGATATGGGCAAGCTGGACAGAGAGGGTTACCTCACCATCACCGGTCGGATGAAGGATGTGTTCAAGACTGCCAAGGGCAAGTATGTGGCGCCGGTGCCCATCGAAGGGATGCTGGGGCAGGAGCCCATCATCGAGCAGCTTTGCGTAATCGGTTATGGCATGCCGCAGCCGGTGGCGCTGGTGCAGCTGGCCGAGAGCGCAGCCAAAGGGAATCGGGAGGAGGTCAACGCCAGACTGGAAGCGGCGAGGGTGCGGGTCAACGATCAGCTGGAATCCCATGCCAAAATTCGCGGTATTCTGGTGGTGAAGACCCCCTGGAATATCGAGAACGGCGTGCTGACCCCCACCATGAAGATCAAGCGCCACCTGCTGGAGCAAAAATATGCCCATATCGGGGATCGCTGGCCCTCATCGCAAGTGGTGGTGTGGGAGGAGTAAATCCCGCATTTTCAACATCGCGACAAACAACAACGGCCCTTGATGGGCCGTTGTTGTGTTTGGGGGTTATCACTCGCCGCTATTTGGCGGGCAAGTGAGAAACGAGCTCCCGGTTAGATCTGCGCCAGCGCAGCGGCCAGATCGGCGATCAGATCGTCGGCATCTTCCACCCCGATACTGAAGCGGATCAGATCGTCATTGACCCCGGCGGCGAGGCGGCTCGCCTCGTCCATGGCGGCGTGGGTTGTACTGGCCGGATGGCAAGCGAGACTCTCGAGATCGCCCAAGCTTACCGCCTGCACGAACAGCTGCAGGTTATCGAGCAGGGTGGCGCAGCGTTCAAACCCTCCTTCAAGTTCAATGCTCACCATGCCGCCAAAGCCGCTGGCGAAGGCGCCGAGGGCGTCGTGGCCCGGATGGCTGGCAAGGCCCGGGTAGATCACCTTCTTCACCGCCGGATGGGCGGCCAGGAACTCGGCCACTTTCTGCGCGTTGTGCAGATGGGCATCCATCCGCAGGGGCAGTGTCTTGACCCCGCGCTGCAGCAGGTAGGCCTCCTGCGGGCCGATGGGGGATCCGATATGTTTGAGGGCCACGGTGCGCACTGATTTCATCAGCTCGTGAGAGCCCGCCACTACCCCGGCGATGATGTCGCCGTGGCCGCCCAGATATTTGGTGCCGCTGTGCATCACCACATCGACCCCGAGCTCCAGCGGGCGCAGCAGGTAGGGGGTGAGGAAGGTGTTGTCACACACGGTAATGGCCCCCACCTTGCGGGCTGCTTCTACCACCAGCCGCGGATCCACCACCTTGAGGGTGGGGTTGGTCAGGGTTTCGAACAGTACCACCTTGGTGGCGGGGCGGATATTGGCCAGCAGATCCCGATCGCTCTCGTAGGCGGTGACCTTGATGCCGGCGCGGCTGAAGGTCTGCTTGAGAAACGCATCGGTACCGCCGTAGAGCGGGCCGATATAAGCCACCTCATCGCCGCTGTCGGCCAGCGCATACATGATGGCGCTCACCGCCGCCATGCCGCTCGCCACCACCAGCGCCTCGTCGGCTCCTTCGAGCGCTGCCAGTTTCTGCTCCAGCTCGGCGGTAGTGGGGTTGCCAAAGCGACTGTAGATAAAGCCGGGGGCTTGACCTGCAAAGCGCTCCTTGCCCGCCTGGGCGTTGAAGTAGCTGAAGGTGCTGCTCTGGTAGAGCGGGGTGGTGAGTGCGCCGGTCTGGGGATCGATCCGCTGGCCGCTGTGTACGCTCATGGTCTTGAATTTCATCGTATTGCTCCGTGATGGCCAGGCTCTGGCCATGACTTGTTGTGTTTTGTTGTTCGTCGTTTGTTGTTCGTTGTCAGAGCGGGTATATCCATGCTGTTTGTGGCTTATGCATATACCAGCCTGCGGATCTTTGCGCTGCTTAGGCCGGTATCGCTTCGCTTTCAGTGTGCAGGAGGCGAGCGGGTTCCACCGGCCCATAGTGACGTGCCGCCACATCCGGGTGGGAGCGCAGCCGCCCCTTGAGTACGTTTTCCCCTACCTGATAGAAGAGCGGGTTGGTCGGGTCACTCTCCGGCCCTTGCGCCTGCGCTGCCAGCTCGGGGGAGAGGGTGAGCAGCGGCACGGTGGCATCGAGCCGAGCCGCCATAAAGAAGGCGCAGGAGAGGCGCGAGACGCCGGGCGGCGGGCTCACCACCCGATGCAGGGTCGCCTTGAGATAGCCGTTGGAGGCCAGCTCCAGCAGCTCGCCGATATTGACCACCAGCGCTCCCGGCAGGGGCGGCGCGGAGATCCAGCCGTCGGCCGTCTCGACCTCAAGTCCTGAATGATCGTCCTGCATCACCAGGGTCAGGTAGCCGGGATCCTTGTGGGCGCCGACCCCCTGACTGCTGCCACCCGCCTCTTGCCCCGGGTAGTGAATGAGCTTCATGTGCTGGTAGGGGGCGCCGCTGATGCTGTCGTCAAACACTTGGGCCGGTTGCTCCAGCACCTCGGCAAAAGCGGCCAGCAGGGTGAGGGTGATATCGCTCAGCCGATCTTGCCATGCCAGCAGATGGGCTTTCATCTCGGGCAGGGCGGTCGGCCACTGGTTGGGGCCGATCAGCCGCTGCCAGGGTTCATGGATCTGCGCCGCAGGCAGAGCCTGTGCCTCGTTCATGATATCGAACTGCTCCCGCAGATCCGGCCGCTGGCGGGTCAGCTCGGCACCGACCCGGTTGTAGCCGCGAAAGTGGGGGCTGTTGACCATCTGTACCGCCAGCTTCTCCTGCTCCGGCAGGGCAAAGAAGCGCTCTGCCTGCGCCAAAGTTTCCCGCTGCTCGGCGTCGCTCAGGCCATGTCCTGTCAGATAGAAAAAGCCGACGTCACGGGCGGCCGCGGCCAGTCTGGCCAGCATAGGGCGACGCAGGTCGGGTGCCCCCTTGAGGGCAGCCAGATCGATGATCGGCAGTGGTGAATGTTCCATGTGCACCTCCTCACTCTTTCGTTATCTCTGGCGCCATCTTTTGCCCTGCCGCCAGTGTGGGCAGGCCTGATGAGTGGCAAACGGGATGGCGCGACAATGTGGCGGTATGCGCTTGCGGTGTGGCGCCATCTGGAATGAAGGGGATGCTACTGTTCGGTGTTATAAGACGGAAACAACAAATTATTCTTAGTTATATACAAAATTCGAAATGGAATTCGGCGCTTGATGAGCTGACGGGTTTTTGCACAGCGATTGCGGGTTCAAGGGGAAATGATGAGAGATAGAGGGGGCAACCAGAGACAAGCCGTCAGCGGCAAAATGACCAAAACAGAAAATGGCCAAAACAGAAGGGAGGCGGATGCCTCCCTTCTGGTTGAGCGGGTGTTCACTTGACCGGGAGCGCAGGCGAGTGACCGCGCATCTCTGGCCTTAACCGCCTGTTGGCTCTCAGTAACCCAGGGTAAAGCGCTGGCGCAGGTGAGCCGATTTTTCCACCTCGTTCAGCACGCCGTCGGCCAGATCGCCAGCAGTGATCCCGGCAGGCTGTTCGCCACTAAAGAGCACCTGATCGCCACCAATCCGATAGCCGCCGCGCTTCTCGCCCGGTTCGAGGAACACCGGGGGAGAGACAAAGCGCCAGTCGAGGGCGGTTTCACGACGCAGGGCGGTGAGACCGTCGCGGGCCGCCAGTGCCCCCTGTTTCCACTCGGCCGGAAATTCCGGGGTATCCACCAGTTGCACGCCGGGGGCGACCTCCAGACTGCCGGCACCACCTACTACCAGCAGCCAGCTGTTGGCTGCTTTGGCTGCTGCGACAATCGCATTGGCGCCTTTGAGGTACTGGTCGTAGATATCCGGTGTGGTCCAGCCCGGGTTGTAGGCGCTGATCACCCGATCGTGCCCCTTGAGCACCTCGGCCAGCGCTTCAGGATTTTGGGCATCTACCGCCACGGCGGTGACCTGTGGGTGTGTGGCCACTTTGCTGACATCGCGGACGATGGCGGTGACGTGATGGCCGCGGCTGACGGCCTCCTTCAGAATGGCTGAACCGACAAA
>NZ_CAWNWX010000017.1:47040-52879 GCF_963878195.1 Aeromonas sp. HMWF016 | reverse complement strand
TATCAGGGCAATCTTCATGGGGAACTCTCCTTCACTGTTGGAATGGGGCTATCCTACGCCGTCATTTATGATTTAATAATAACCTTAAAAATGCATTCACTTGTAAGCTGGATTTAATAATGGAACAGCTCAGACGTTACGCCATCTTCGCCGCCGTGGTGGAGGCGGGCAGCATGACAGGGGCGGCCAAATCCCTCGGCATGACCCCCTCTGCCGTCAGTCAGCATATCAGCCAGCTGGAGAGCCTGCTCGGGCTGCCCCTGCTCCATCGCTCTACCCGCCGCCTCAGTCTGACCGAAGCGGGAGAGGTGGTGTGGCAAGGGTGCCGGGCGTTGCAGCAGACCCTGAGCGAGACCGAGCTGCGCCTCTCGGAGGTGCGCGACGCCCTGCTCGGTGAAGTGCGGATCACCGCCCCGGTGGGGATGGCGGGTCAGCCGCTGGCACTGGCCCTCTCGCCGCTGCTGCAGGCCCACCCCGGCCTCACCATCCAGATCATCGCCGACGACGAAAAGCGGGATCTGATTGCCGAGCGGATCGACGTAGCATTGCGGGTCGGCAGCCTGCCCGACTCGACTCTGGTGGCCCGCAAACTGGGGCAAACCCGGATGCTGCTCTGCGCCGCCCCCGCCTATCTGGCACGCAAGGGAGCGCCGCGCACGCCCGCCGATCTGGCCATCCACGACTGGCTTTGCGGCGACATGCTGGGCAACGGTTTGCTGCTACTCGATGAAAAGGGGGGCGAGCATAGAGTGAGGTTCAAGGCCAAGGTGCTCTGCAACAACGTGTTGCCGCTGCGCCAGTTTGCGCTGGCGGGGCAGGGGATCTCGCTGCAACCGGAAGGGGAGATTGGCGAGGATCTGGCGCAGGGGCGTCTGCTCGAGCTGCTGCCCGGTTTTCGGGTGGCGTCGATGGAGATCCACGCCATCACGCCGCAGCGGGAGATCCCGGAGAAGGTGCGGCGGGTGGTGGAGGCGCTGCGCAGTTACTTCGCAGGCGTCTCCTGACACATATCAATGCGGCTGGGCCCCGCTGTCAGTTGGGCTCTTGCCCGCCAACAGGCGGGCGGTGCCACAGATAGAGTCCGATTGCCAGCAGCAAGCCGCCCAGAAAGAGCCAGCGAGCATTCCCCCAATGGCCGTTGTCCGTCATCAGGGTGGCCAGCAGCAAGGGCCCCAGCAGCTGACCGAGGTTGGCGAGCTGGACAAAAAAGCCCTGCACGATGGCCAGTTGCACCGGCCCCTGACTTACCCCCTGCGCTGACGAGAGGATAGCCGGCGGTGCCATGCCGCCCGACAGGGAGAGTGCGAGGCAGAGCCCATAAGCCCACCACGGCGACAGGCCGGGCCAGAAGGCGAGCATGCCGCAGAGCGCCATCAGGCCCAGTGCCCAGCTGATGAGCCGATCTCGCGCCACGCACCGGCGCAGCAGCCATGCCCCCATCAGGTTGCCGGGAATATTGGCGACCACCGCCAGTGCCGAGAGCAGGGCTATCTGGCTTTGGCCAATCCCGGGGCTGCCTTGCAACATGGTCGGCAGCCAGACAAAGAGCGCCCAGAGCATCAGGCTGTAGAGCGTGAACGCCAACCCGTAGCGCCAGAGTGCCTGCTGTCGGAGCACCGTGAGCTGGCGCAGTAGGTGGCTAGAGTTGATCGATTTTTTGGGTGTCCCGACCCGCAGCTTATCTGCCGGGCGACTGACGAGCAGAAGCAGCAGGGCTGAGAGTTGCAGGGCCATCAGGATCAGCCAGGCCAGGTGCCAGCCACCTTGCGCCGTGAGCCAGGGGGTGAGCAGCATGCCTGCCGCCGCCCCGAGGGGCAGGTTGACCGCCCACAGGCTTAGGGCCAGCCGTTTATCCTCCTCCCGGGTCACCGTCACGATAAAGGCGGGCATGGCCACCGAGACCAGCAAAAAGCCAATCCCCTCGACAATGCGCGACAGCAGCATCATGGCCAGCCCGGTGGCAGGCAGCGCCAACGCCCCGCCTGTCACGATGACAAGCAACCCGACAACCCCGGTTTGCCGCCCACTCCAGCGGGTCAGCAACAGGCCGAGAAAGAGGCTGAAGAGGATAGCCAGCGTATTGAAAGCCGAGGCGAGATAGCTGGCTTCGACCAGTGTCAGCCCCAGCTCGCTGCGCAGCATGCCGAGTACGGCGGGCACTTTGCCAAGGCAGAGGGCGCCGCTGGCACCGGCGAAAATGGCGAGGAAGACCAGAGGCCAGCGCGTGCTTTGTGGCTGGTGGCTAATGAGCGTGCTCATGGCCGATATTGGCCGTTGTGCAGCCAGTCATCGTTGAGCTGGCCAAATTCGCCGCGCTGATAGGCATGCAGCCGATCTGCAATGGCGTCGTGGCTGTTCATCACGAAGGGGCCATATTTGACCAGTGGTTCATTGAGCGCCTGGCCTGAGAGCAGCACGAAGTGGCAGGGCTCGGTGGCCTCAAGTTGCAGTGCCATTGCCTCGCCGCCATCGGCAGGGAGGCTTACCGCCATTCCGTGACCTGCCGGGATGAGGTGCCGCTCTCCCTCCGCCTGCAGGGTCAGCGACCCGGTCAGGGGATAGAGCATCGCATTCCAGCCTGCCGCCAGCAGATGGGTGAAGCGGCTGCCGGGCGCGCAATGGCCATCGAGCAGGGTAAAGGGTTGGGGCAGCGCCGCCGAGTGTGGCGCCGTTATGCCGTTGCTGTGGCCCGCGACCACCCGCACCCGAACCCCTTCGTCATGAAATTCGGGGATGGTGGCGGCGGCTGCGTGGATGGCAAATGGCGACGCCATCTTCTGACGGGCAGGCAGGTTGACGAAGATCTGCAGGGCGTGGACATAGGGCGATGCCCCCTCCGGCTGCTCGGTATGTACGGCCCCGCGCCCGGCTGCCAGCCAGTGCAGCGCCCCCGGTTCGATGGGGCCCTGATTGCCGAGGGAGTCGTAGTTGACGTGGGGGGCCGTCGAATCCTCGAACAGATAGGTGACGGCAGAGATCCCGGCATGGGGATGGGGTTCGAAGGTGGGGGCGGTCATCTGAAAGTGATCCACCATCACCACGGGGTCTATCAGACTGTTGAAAAAGTGTTCGCCAAAATGGCTGGCTTCAAAGCCGCTGCCAATGCGCAGTGGTTGGCCCTTGACGGGGGCGGAGAGGGTCAGGCGTCTGGTCATCAATGGATCCTCCAGAAGATAAAAGATGCCTTCGGTTACCTGACCGAAGGCGAGGCGAGTTAAGACTTCTTGGCACCCTCTTGCATCTGCCACACCAGGGTGGCGAAAGGCATGTCGAGGGCGCTGTAGACATCGTGCGCCTTGGGGTCGACGTTGCTGCGCAGCATCTCGACCGCGGCGGAGGCGTAGTCGGTGACTGGGATACCGGCCCCCAGCAAGCGTTGCAGCCCCGTGGTGCGCTTGGCTTCGTTAAAGGTGCCGGAGGCATCGAGCACCACCCGGGCATCATAGCCGGCAGCCTTGGCAGAGAGGGCCGGGAAGCTGGCGCAGATCTCGAGGGATACCCCGGCGATGATCAGCTGTTTGCGGCCGGTCTTCTCAATGGCGGCGCGCACGGCAGGATCGTCCCAGGCGTTGATGACGGTGCGGTTGATCACCTTCACATCCGGCAGGGCACTGGTCAGTTCGGGCATGGTGGGGCCCCACATGCCATCGGGCATGGTCGCGGTCACGATCACCGGCACGCCGAGGGCGCGGGCGGCGTTGGCCAGTGCCACCACGTTGTGCTTGAGCTCGCCCACCGTGGTGTCGCGCACGCCGCTCAGCAAGCCGACCTGATGGTCGACCAGCAGCAGTACCGCATTGTCTCGGGAGAGCATCTCCAGATAGCGGTTGGGTGATACAGTCGGATGGCTGGCAGCCTCGGCGGCCATGACCGGTGTCGCTGTGGTGGCCAATGTGGCTGTCAGGGTCGCCAGACCGAGCAGGGTGGCAGAGCAGATTTGTCGCAGTTTCATGGTGAACTCCTTGTGATATCGGAACAGTCAAACGGCCCTTGCTGGTGGGGCGGATTGCCCGCGCAGCAACCGTCTGATGGGGACAGGGCCATTATGATGGCTGCAAAAATGGCGACAATCTGGTGAAATAGGTTCTTATCGTTCCGCCAATGGAACGATGTGAATGCACCTCACCCTGACCAAGGCTGCCCGATGACACCACTGGAACTTGATTTGAATGATCTCTATCTCTTCACCCATGTGGTGCAGCGACAGGGATTCACTGCTGCCGCGCGGGCGCTTGGCGTGCCCAAGTCGCGGATCTCGCGCCGGATCCGGCTGCTGGAGGAGCGGCTGGATACCCGGCTGCTGCAACGTACCTCGCGCCAACTCAGCCTGACCGATGCCGGTGAGGTGCTCTATCGCCACTGTCAGGCGATGCTGGCCGAAGCGCAGGCGGGAGAGGCGGCTGTGCGGCAACGGCAGCAGGAGCCGAGCGGTCTGGTGCGGATCAGCGTGCCCATTACCATGGCCGATGCGCTGCTTGCCCGCTTGCTGCCCGCTTTCATGGCCCAATACCCCAAGGTGAGACTCGCCGTGCAAGCCAGCAATCGGCAGGTGGATCTGCTGGAGGAGGGGCTGGATGTGGTGATCCGCGGGGTGGCCTTTGAGCAGCCCCCCTCCAGCCTGGTGCAGGTGCCGCTCTGTACGGTGCAGTGGGGCGTGCTGGCGACCCCGGCGTGGCTCTCCCGACACAATGCGCTGGTGCACCCTAGCCAGCTGGAGGGAGAGGATGCCCTGCTTTTCAGCTCGCTGGAGCGTCAGGCAGATCTGTTGCGGCTGCGGCACGACAGTGGGGAGAGTGAGGAGGTGGCGGTCAATGTGCTATTGCGCAGCGACAATGTGCAAACCCTCAAACAGGCGGCGCTGGCGGGGCTCGGGATGGTGGGCTTGCCACTTTACGCCTGCGTGAATGAGCTGGCGGATGGGCGGCTGCAACAACTGCTGCCCGAGTGGCGCCCCAAAGATGGCAAGCTGGTGATGCTCTATCCCGCGCGGCGCGGTCTGTCACCGGCGGTCAGGGCCCTCATCGACTTTATCAAGGCGCAGTTGCCTGCACTGCTGGCAGAGGTCGGCCAGCCTCGCTGAGGGGGCTATCCCTCCATCTTGGTGCGAATGCGCTCGAACAGGCTCTGCAGGCAGGCTTGATCCCGATCGGCGGCCCGCACCGCGCCGTACATATGGCGACGAATACCACTCCCGAGGGGGCGGGCGCAGAGCATCCCTTGTCTGACAAACTCGTCGCTGGCCCAGCGCGGCAGGGCGGCGACGCCGAGCCCGGCGGCGGCCATCTGCAGCATCACCGAGGTGTTGTCCACCGGCTTGCAGCGGGCGGGCTCCACCCCGGCGGGTTGCAAAAAGCGGCTGAAGATATCCATGCGGCTGCGCTCCACCGGATAGACCAGCAGCACCTCCGCCTCCAGATCGCCCGGCTCGATGCGACTCTGGTGGCAGAGGGGATGATCCGGCGCCATCACCAGAGTGAGATCGAAGGCAAACAGCGGCTCGAAGTGGAGATCGCCGCGGGCCTGCACGTCCGAGGTGAGCAGCAGGTCGAGCTGGCCGCCGAGCAGGGCATTGATGGCATCAAAGCCCGGCACTGACTCCACCTCCAGATCCACCCCCGGCCACTGGCGGCGAAAATCGGGCAACAGCGGCAACAGCCACTGGATGCAGCTGTGGCAATCGAGCGCCAGATGCAGCCTGCCCGCATCGCCGCTCTGCAGGGCTTGCAACTGTTTCTCGGTCTGGGCCAGAGCGGGCAACACCTGACGGGCGAGGGCGAGCAGCTGGCTGCCGGCTGCGGTCAGCACCAGCGGGCGGCTTTTGCGCAGGTAGAGCTCCAGA
>NZ_CAWNWX010000017.1:42652-47027 GCF_963878195.1 Aeromonas sp. HMWF016 | reverse complement strand
TTAACACATGCAAAAACGGGCCTCTGTATCCTCGCGGTGAACCTGTTCGGCGGTCAGTTGAGGATTATTTGAGAGCCAGTTGAAGAGGATTCAATAGCCAGCGTCACCTTATCTTGTCATTTTGGATGTGTAAACATCTGGATGGCTAAATCATCCAGTTTCCCATCAGATGAATGAGCATAAGGAAATGAACCTATGACACGAGCACACACTCTGGGCTTCCCCCGTATCGGCGCCAAGCGCGAGCTGAAATTTGCCCTCGAATCCTACTGGCGTGGCGAGACCACTCAGGCCGAACTCGTTGCCGTGGGCAAGACGCTACGTGAGCGCCACTGGCAGGCCCAGCATGCCGCCGGGGTCAATCTGCTGCCGGTGGGCGACTTCGCCTGGTATGACCAAGTGCTCGGCACCAGCCTGCTGGTAGATGCGGTGCCTGCCCGCCATCGTAATGGTGAGACCGACCTCGACACCCTGTTCCGGGTGGCCCGTGGTCGTGCGCCGACCGGCCCGGCGGCGGCGGCCGCCGAGATGACCAAATGGTTCAACACCAACTACCACTATCTGGTGCCGGAATTTAGCCGTGACCAGCGCTTCAAGCTGGGCTGGAGCCAGCTGTTTGACGAGGTCGAAGAGGCCAAAGCGCTGGGGCTGCCGGTCAAGGCAGTGCTGCTGGGGCCGGTCTCTTATCTGTGGCTTGGCAAGGAGAAAGAGAGCGGCTTCTCTCGCCTTGAACTGCTCGATCGCCTGCTCATCGTCTATCAGGAGATCCTGGCGAAACTGGCCGCCCAAGGGGTGGAGTGGGTGCAGATCGACGAACCGGCGCTGGCGCTGGACTTGCCGGACGAGTGGCGGCTGGCCTACCTCAACGCTTACGAGCGCCTCGCGGGCCCCTGCAAGCTGCTGCTCACCACCTATTTTGGTTCGGTGGCTCATCAGCGCGACATCATCACCAGCCTCAAGGTAGATGGCCTGCATCTGGATCTGGTGGCCGCCCCCGAACAGCTGGAGACCCTGGTTCCGCATCTGCCCGCCCAGTGGGTCATCTCCGCCGGGGTGATCAACGGCCGTAACGTCTGGCGTGCCAATCTGGCCAAGCTGGCGCCGACTCTGAAGGCACTGAAAGCCAAACTCGGCGAGCGGCTATGGGTGGCCTCATCCTGCTCATTGCTGCATAGCCCGGTGGATTTGACCCTGGAGCAGGAGCTGGATCCCCAGACCCGCAGCTGGTTCGCCTTCGCCTTGCAAAAATGTTTCGAGCTGGGGCTGCTCAGAGAGTATCTGGATGGGGGCGAGCTCGACAAAATCACCGCCTACAGCCAGCCCATCGTCGATCGGGAGTCCGACAGCCGGGTGCACAAAAAAGCGGTGCAGTCACGGCTGGCCAGCCTCACCAACAGCGATTTTGATCGCCACAGCCCCTATCCGGTCAGGGCCGAGCTGCAGCGCTCGGATCTCAAGCTGCCGCTGCTGCCCACCACCACCATCGGCTCCTTCCCGCAGACCTCCCAGATCCGGGTATTGCGGCAGGATTGGCGCGCTGGTCGCATCGATGACAGCGCCTACGAGGCGGGTATTCAGGCGGAGATCCGCGATGCCATCGTGCGTCAGGAGGCCATCGGGCTGGACGTGCTGGTACATGGCGAGGCCGAGCGCAACGACATGGTGGAGTATTTCGGTGAGCTGCTGGATGGCTTTGCCATCACCCGCTTCGGCTGGGTACAGAGTTATGGCTCCCGCTGCGTCAAGCCGCCGGTGATCACCCGCGATATTGACCGCCCGACCCCCATGACCCTGGCGTGGACACAGTTTGCCCAGAGCCTGACCGACAAGCCGGTCAAGGGGATGCTGACCGGTCCTGTGACCATCCTCTGCTGGTCCTTCCCCCGCGAAGACGTGAGCCGCGAGCAGTCCGCCTTGCAAATCGGGCTGGCCATTCGCGACGAGGTGGCGGATCTGGAAAGTGCGGGCATCAAGATCATCCAGATCGATGAACCGGCGATCCGCGAAGGCTTGCCGCTGCGCAAACAGGATCATCAGGCCTATCTCGACTGGGCGGTGCGCGCCTTCCGTCTGAGCGCCAGCCCGGTGGCGGACAGCACCCAGATCCACACCCACATGTGTTATAGCGACTTCAACCTCATCATCGAGGCGGTGGCGGCGCTGGATGCGGACGTGATCACCATCGAGACCAGCCGCAGCCAGATGCAGCTGCTCGAAGCGTTCGAGCGCTTCAACTACCCCAACGAGATTGGCCCGGGCGTCTATGACATCCACTCGCCGAACGTGCCGAGCCAGAGCTGGATTGAGGGGTTGCTGCGCAAGGCGGCCAAACAGATCCCGGTCGAGCGGCTGTGGGTCAACCCGGACTGCGGCCTCAAGACCCGCGGCTGGGAAGAGACGGAAGCTGCCCTCAAGGTGATGGTCGATGCCACCAAAGCGCTGCGCGCCGAGCTGGCGTGAGCAGAAGGTCGTGACCGCTATCGATAAGGTGGCGTGCTGACAAGCTGACAAGCTGACGGGAGAGGGGAAGCCACTGCTTCCCCTCTCTTTTTCTGGTCACTATTTTCACTGGCTCCTGATCCTTGCCACAGCCCGCTTTGCACTAGGCTCAGAGGTGGCAGGAGTGGATGGAGTCGCGGCCATGGGTGTTGGTATGAGGAGCGCAATCCTGTGGGGATTGCTGATGTGGCAGAGTGTCTGGGCGGCACCAGCGGCCGAATTGAAGATGGTCTACTTTGACGACTTTGCCCCATATTCGTGGCGTGACGAACAGGGCAAGATGCGCGGGCTGATGATCGATGTGATGGATCGGGTGGCCGCGCAGATGGGGCTGCGAGTGCGCCATGAAGGCTATCCGTGGCAACGTGCGCAAAAGATGGTGCGGATGGCGCAGGCCGATGGTTTTGTAACCATCGCCACTCAGGAGCGGCGCAGTTATACCCTGCTTGTGGAAGAGCCGGTTACCACAACGACCCTGACGATATTTACGCCGCGCGCTCATTCCCATATGCAGGAGTTCCTGCAAGCCAAACGTCTTGGCGACCTCAAGGCGTTCACCTTTCTCGACTATCTGGGCAATGGCTGGGGCAAGGAGAACCTGGCCAGCTTCACCGTTCATCAGACCATCAATGTTGATAACGTCTTCAAAATGCTGGCTGCGGGTCGGGGTGACCTGATGGTGACAGATCCGCTGGTCGCGCGTTTCAAACTCAACAAGCTGGGGCTGGCCAATCAGGTGGTTGAAGTGCCACTCGTGCTTGAGTCAACTCCGTTTAACCTCTGCATTGGCAAACACTCCCGCTTCAATACCCGGATCACCGAGTTCAACAGGACCCTGCAGCAGTTACGGCAAAGTGGCGAGCTGGCGCGCATTGAAGCCCGCTATCGTTGATCTTCTGATGACATAAATCGTTTCAACCTGGGGGCTAACAGCGAAAGAGGGAAGGCGAAAGCCTTCCCTCTTTGCTGCATAAATGACAAGCGCCGCATTCAGCACGCCTGTTGCAGGTTGAGTGGCTGGTGGGCGGATTGTTCGATAAACAGTGGAGCGGGCGGCAGGGATGGGCGCTCACGCTCCATCACTCGGCTTAGCCACTGGTGATTAAGGGCGATCTGGTCGCGATCAGTCACCACCAGATTGTGGTGCTGGGCACCGAGGCTGCCGTAGTGGCGCGGATCTGTCTGGGTAAAGAGGCCAAGACAAGGGACTCCACTGGCGGCGGCCAGATGCAGCGGCCCGGTATCGCAGCTGACAAAGAGGGAAAGCCCGGCAGTGACGGCCGCGAATTCGCACAGGCTGGTGAGCGAGAGGGTGACATCGCCGACCAGAGGCAGTGGCGCAGCCGGGTCGTTGAACTGGATCATCACCGCATCGGGCGCTTGCCGGCGCAATTGGGCCAGCAGTCGTTGCCACTGAATGGGGGAGAGCCCCTTGCCTTTGCGGGCGCCGGTAAAAAAGCCGATGAGCGGTTGCCCCGGGTGTGCTCTGGCCAGCTCAACCAGCTGGGGATGGCGGGTCGCCACTGGCAGTCCCAGCGCTATCTGTTGCTCGGGGCCCGCATCTACTCCCAGCAGGCGCAGCGGGCGGTAGGCGTAGTGGCGATCTTCTTCGATGGGTTCCGGACGGGCGAAGATCGCATCCCCTTTGGCATCGTCAAATCCCAGTTTTTCGCAGCCGCGCACCCAGGCGGCCAGCAAGTGGTCGGTGCTGGAGGCAAATGGCACATATACCCGGTCGTAACGCTGCTGGCGCAGTTGCCAAAGGGCGGGCAGGGCGCTGATCAACCCTTTCCCCTGCAGCCTGATCAGATGAATGCGGTGCAACTTGAGGGCAGTAAACAGGGGGAGCAGTGGCCCCTTGCTGCAAACCAGCTCG
>NZ_CAWNWX010000017.1:15310-42642 GCF_963878195.1 Aeromonas sp. HMWF016 | reverse complement strand
GGGGTGGGACTTTTGTACTTGCTGCAGGAAGGGGAGCAAAAAGAGGTTGTTGCCAATCCGGTTGTTGCTGCGTACCACAAGAATGCGGCGAGGGGGCGCTTCACCGGGTAGCAGCAGGGAGCCTCGGGCCAGCCAAGCGAGGAGCGAGCGCTCGATGCCGGATGTCCATTGGCGACGCTGACCATCGAAGCGGCGCAGTATGTCTCTGACTTTTTTCATGGGGGCGTACTCGGGCTGAGAAGAATGCCCCCTAAATAGACACAGGGATTCTTAAGAAATTATTAATTCTTTAATCAGGGGGGGGATTTTCCCCCGTTATGTGATCGGTAACCGTCTGCCAGAAGGCGTCAGCCAGTGGAGAGTGACTATTTGGGGGACGGATGAGGCCAATCGCCCAGCACGCCTCGTCCTCCGTTAAGGGCAAGGTGAGCACATCCGGGTGCTCTATGGTGGTGGAGGAGGGGACCAGGGTCCAGGCGATCCCGGCGGCGGCGGTAGCGACGCCGGCTGCAAAGTCATTGACATACTGGATCCCCTGAAAGCGCAACCCGCTCTGGGCCAGATAGTTCATCAGGTGATCGTAAAACGACGGCGCCTTGTCCCGGCGCAGGATCGCCAGTGGTTTGTCCACCAGATCTGCCAACTCCCTCACCTCTCGATAGCTGGCGGGCAGCACGGCAACGAAGTGGGCTCGCTCCACCTGCATGGTGTGCCACCCCTTGGGGGCGGGCAAGCGGCAAAAACCCAGATCCAGCTTGCCCTCGCTTAACGCCAGCAACTGGTGGTGGGTGGAGAGATCGTTGAGCTCAATGGTCACCTGCGGTCGTTCGGCGCGAAAACGGGCGATGACCGCAGGTACCAGGATCTTGGTGGCGACGCCAAAACCGATACGCAGGGTGCCGACGTTGCCCGCCAGCACATCGCGGGCGGTGCGCGAGAGCTGCTCGCTCTGGATGACCACGGCGCGGGCATCCTCATAAAGGGCCCGCCCCAGCACAGTGAGGCGGGTGGTGCTGGCGTTACGCTCGAACAACTCGCCGCCGAGCTCCTCCTCCAGCCGCCTTATCTGCTTGCTCAGCGCCGACTGGGTGACATGCTGGCGCACCGCCGCCTGGCCGAAATGCAACACCTCGCCCAGAGTGACGAAGGCCTTCAGATCACGTAGCTCCACAGCGCTCCTTCATTCCTTATGGGAATATTGAATGGTCATATTTGTCATTGGACGGAATTCTAGAACTGTTCGATGCTATTGCCAATTCAATTGGGTGCCGCCAGTCGGCGCAATCGAGGTGGCCAGGACCACCGCCGCAGAAGGAGCAACACCAGATGCATCACCACAAGTTCAACGACTTTCCTAGCGATTTTCTGTGGGGCGCCGCCTCTGCCGCCTATCAGGTGGAGGGGGGCTGGAATGCCGATGGTAAGGGGCCCTCGGTGTGGGATCTCTTCACCAAGCTGCCGGGCAAGACTTTTGAGGGGAGCAACGGCGATGTGGCGGTGGATCACTACCACCGCATGGAAGAGGACGTCGCGCTGATGGCCGAGATGGGGCTCAAGGCCTATCGCTTCTCGGTGAGCTGGCCGCGTATCTACCCCACCGGTCGGGGCGAGGTGAACGAGGCTGGTCTGGCTTTTTACGAGACGCTGATCGATACCCTCTTGGCCTACCAGATCGAGCCGGTGCTGACCCTCTACCACTGGGATCTGCCGCAGGCGCTGCAGGATGAGTACGGCGGCTGGGAAGACCGACGTATTATCGAGGATTTCGAGCGCTACTGCGTGACCCTCTATCAGCGCTTTGCCGGCAAGGTGAAGTATTGGGTCTCCCTCAACGAGCAGAACTACAACCTGACCAACGCCTATCAGCTCGGCACCCATCCGCCGGCTGTGCAGGACCGCAAGCGCTTCTTTGCCGCCAACCATATCGCGTTTCTCGCCAATGCCCGTGCTATCAAGGCATTTCGCCAGTATGTGCCGAATGGCTTGATTGGCCCGAGCTTTGCCTATTCCCCTGCCTATCCGGCATCGTGCGACCCGAAAGATATGCTGGCCTTTGAGAACGCCGAGGAGTTCAACAACCTCTGGTGGCTGGATGCCTACTGCTTTGGCCGTTATCCGCAGGCTGCGCTCGCTTACTTACGGGAAAACGGCGAGGCGCCCGAGATCCTGCCGGGCGATATGGAGTTGCTGCGCGAAGGGACGCCCGACTACATTGGCGTCAACTACTACTACACCCTGACCTACACCGATAACCCCTTGGACGGTCAGACCCTGCAGCGCATTAACACCACCGGCAAGAAGGGCACTACGCCGTCGAGCGGCATTCCCGGCCTCTACAAGACGGCGCCCAATCCGCACCTTGAGACCAGCAACTGGGATTGGGCCATCGATCCGACCGGGATGCGCATCGCCCTGCGTCGCCTCTCTTCCCGCTACGGTCTGCCTCTGATGATCACCGAGAACGGCCTTGGCGAGTTCGACAAGCTGGAGACGGGCGACAAGGTGAACGATGAGTACCGCATCGATTATCTGCGCAGCCACATCAAGGCGTGCCAGGAGGCGATGCAGGACGGGGTGGAACTGCTCGGTTACTGCGCCTGGTCGTTCACTGACATCCTGAGCTGGCTCAACGGCTACCAGAAGCGTTACGGCTTCGTCTATGTGGAGCGTGACGAGCAGGGGGGCTCCCTTCGCCGGATCAAGAAGGCGAGTTTCCACTGGTACAGCCAGGTGATTGCCAGCCAGGGCAAGCAGCTCTGACGGTTGATCGCTTCCTGTAACAACGGGCCCGGGTAATCCCCGGGCCCGTTTGCGTTAGTTGCCATCTTTGGCCGAGAGAGGAGAGGGCGCTGGGGTCTGCAGGCGTCGGAAGTGGAGCGCATTGCTTACCGTTTGCTGATTTTTGTCCTGCCAAAGCCGGCGACCCCTGCTATTATCTGCGGCCAAACATGAGCCAATAAAAATCAGGATATCGTGATGACTGACCACACTTTTATTCCCGGCAAGGACGCGGCGCTGGAAGACTCCATCGAACGCTTCCAGACCAAGCTGCAAGCGTTGGGCTTTGATATTGAAGAGGCCTCCTGGCTCAACCCCGTGCCGAACGTCTGGTCGGTGCATATTCGAGACAAAGAGTGCGCCCTCTGCTTCACCAACGGCAAGGGTGCCAGCAAGAAGGCGGCACTTGCCTCCGCTCTGGGTGAGTATTTCGAGCGTCTCTCCACCAACTACTTCTTCGCCGACTTCTATCTGGGCGAGCAGGTAGCGAACGGCGATTTCGTTCACTACCCGAACGAGAAGTGGTTCCCCATCGAGGGGGATCAGCTGCCAGCCGGTCTACTCGACAGCTTCACCCGCAAGTTCTATAACCCGGACGGTGAAGTGACCGCCGAGATGCTGGTGGATCTGCAATCGGGCAACGAAGAGCGCGGTATCGTCGCCCTGCCGTTCGAGCGCCAGTCCGATCACGAGACCGTCTACATCCCGATGAACATCATCGGCAACCTTTATGTCTCCAATGGCATGAGCGCCGGCAACACCAAGACCGAAGCGCGTACTCAGGCGCTCTCCGAGGTATTCGAGCGCCACGTGAAAAACAGGATCATCGCCGAGGCGCTGAGCCTGCCGCAGATCCCGAGCGACGTGATTGCCCGTTATCCGGGGATTGCTGCCTCCATCGCGGCGCTGGAAGCGGAAGGTTTCCCGATTTACAGCTTCGATGCCTCCCTGGGTGGCCGCTATCCGGTCATCTGCGTGGTGCTGCTCAACCCGAGCAACGGCACCTGCTTTGCCTCCTTCGGCGCCCATCCGCGCTTTGAAGTGGCCTTCGAACGTACCGTGACCGAGTTGCTGCAGGGCCGTGGCCTCAAAGATCTCGACGTGTTTGTACCGCCCTCATTCGACAACGAGCAGGTAGCGGATCACCACAACCTCGAGACCCACTTCATCGACTCTTCCGGCCTTATCAGCTGGGATCTGTTCAAGGAAGAGGCCGACTTCGAGTTTGCCGACTGGGACTTCCGCGGCACTTCGCAGGAGGAGTTCGACCATCTGATCGGCATCTTCCACGAGCTGGAGCAGCCGGTCTATATCGCCGATTACGAGCACCTGGGCGTCTACGCCTGCCGCATCCTGGTGCCCGGCATGTCCGACATCTATCCGGCCGAAGATCTGCTGCTGGCCAACAACACCATGGGTGCCCATCTGCGCGAGACCATCCTGGCGCTGCCATCACTTGATTGGGATGCCGAGCAGTATATGGCGTTGTTTGATCAACTGGACGAAGAGGGGCACGACGAGCGCACCCGAGTGCGTGAGCTGCTGGGCATCGCTGCCGCCAAGGGCACAGCTCTGCACACCCTGCGGGTGGGTGAGCTGAAAGCCATGCTGGCGCTGGCTGCCGGTGAGCTGGAGACCGCGCTGGATCTCATCGACTGGACCATGGAGTTCAACCAGTCGGTGTTCCCGGCCGAGCGTGCCAGCTACTATCGTGCCCTGCGCGCCTGTGTCGAGCTTTTCCTCGACGAGGAGCGCGACCCCGAGCAGTATCGCGCCGTCTTCACCCGCATGTATGGCGAAGAGACGCTGGCACAGGCCTGGGCCAACGCCAGTGGCGAAGCGTGTTTCCACGGGCTGGAAGCAGCTGACTTGTCGCTTGTCCAATTCCCGCTGCACCAGAAGCTGCTGGCGGCCTACGAGAAGCTGCAAAAGGCCAAGCGTGCCCATCAGTGGTCATAAAAGATACATTGACAATGAGTGAGTAAAGGAGGGGCCGGTTGGCCCCTTCTGTTTGATGCAGATAAGCGATGTCGTTGTTATTCAAAGATGAAATAAAAAACAAAAAATACCTCTAAGGGGGTTGCAGGTAGGGCAGGGGGCATGCTTGGGAACTGCAAAGATATCTTGCCAATGCATGGTTTGTGTGGCGAACTATAAATTCTTTAAAATCATTATATTAAAAATCCAACACTTCTGTTTCAGCTGAAACCTGGTGTAAACTGGCGTAGCCATGCGGCTCAAATATTTGTAGTAAAATTACAATCGCACACTGATAAATTTGATCGATGTCAATTTTGGCCATTTGGCCCTTTGTTATGATTTCAACAGGCAAAACATTCAGGTAGATCATAATTGAAAGCTGAATCCCCATTCGATTGTCTCAAGCCCGAAGCCATCGCTGCACTGGCTGAAGACATCACCTACGCCAAGGCTACCAAGCCGGCATACAAGGTCATTCCACTGGCCATTACCGCAGGCGCTTTCATCGCCATCGCATTTATCTTCTACATCACAGTGACTACCGGAACCGGTTCCATGCCTTGGGGTATGGCCAAGCTGGTTGGCGGTCTCTGCTTCTCTCTCGGACTTATTCTCTGCGTACTGCTCGGTGCCGAGCTGTTCACCTCCACCACCCTGACGCTGGTAGCCAAAGCGGCCAACCGGATCAGCTGGGCCCAGCTGCTCAAGAACTGGGGGCTGGTCTACTTCGGCAACCTGATTGGCGGTCTGCTGATGGTGGCGCTGATCATCGTTTCTGCCGAGTACACGGCAGCAGACGGCCAGTGGGGTCTGAATGCCCTGAAAGTGGCTCAGCACAAAATTCACCACACCTTCTTCGAAGCAGTGGCGCTCGGTATTCTCTGTAACCTGATGGTATGTCTGGCTGCATGGATGGCATTCGGTGCCCGCAGCGCGACTGACAAGGTAGTGGTTATGCTGCTGCCGGTTGCCATGTTCGTTGCCTCAGGTTTCGAGCACAGCATCGCAAACATGTTTATGATTCCGGTTGGCATCGCTATCCATAGCGTGGCTGGCCCGGAGTTTTGGCAGGCCATCGGCCAGGATCCGGCAACCTTTGCTGACCTGACCGTATCCAACTTCGTCCTACACAACCTCATCCCTGTTACCATCGGCAATATCATCGGTGGTGGCGTGATGGTTGGTCTGACTTACTGGTTTATCTTCCGTCGTCATCATTAAGGATGATTGCGGGATACTACATCAATACCGTGTGAGGTAATGAAAAATGGCAGAACTTAACGAACAGTTCCAAAAAGCATGGGAAGGCTTCGCGGCCGGTGAATGGCAGACCTCTGTCAACACCCGTGACTTCATCCAGAAGAACTACACCCCGTATGAAGGTGACGAGTCCTTCCTGGCTGGCGCGACCGAAGCGACCACCAAGCTGTGGGACAAGGTCATGGAAGGGATCAAAATCGAGAACCGCACTCACGCGCCGGTCGATTTTGATACTGACCTGCCCTCCACCATTACCGCACACGATGCCGGTTATATCGATCAGAGCCTGGAGCAGATCGTTGGTCTGCAGACTGACAAGCCGCTGAAGCGCGCCATCATCGCCAACGGCGGTATCAAGATGGTTAAAACTTCTTGCGAAGTGTACGGTCGTCAATTGGACCCGATGGTCGAGAAGATCTTCACCGAGTACCGCAAGACTCACAACCAGGGCGTGTTTGACGTTTACACCAAAGACATCCTGAACTGCCGTAAGTCTGGTGTTATCACCGGTCTGCCGGATGCCTACGGCCGTGGCCGTATCATCGGTGACTACCGTCGTGTCGCTCTGTACGGTATCGACTTCCTGATGGCTGACAAACTGGCCCAGTTCAAGTCCCTGCAAGCTGACCTGGAAAACGGCGTCAATCTGGAAGCCACCATCCGTCTGCGCGAAGAGATCTCCGAGCAGCACCGTGCCCTGGCACAGATGAAGGTGATGGCTGCCAAGTACGGTTGCGATATCTCCGTACCGGCCAAGAACGCCAAAGAAGCCGTACAGTGGACCTACTTCGCCTACCTGGCGGCAGTCAAGTCCCAGAACGGTGCAGCCATGTCCTTCGGTCGTACCTCCAGCTTCCTGGACATCTACATCGAGCGTGACCTGCAAAAAGGCCTGATCACCGAGCAAGAAGCCCAGGAGCTGATGGACCACATGGTCATGAAGCTGCGTATGGTTCGCTTCCTGCGTACCCCGGAATACGATTCACTGTTCTCCGGCGACCCGATGTGGGCTACCGAGACCCTGGCTGGTATGGGCGTTGATGGCCGTACCCTGGTCACCAAGAACAGCTTCCGTATGCTGAATACCCTGTACACCATGGGCCCGTCCCCTGAGCCGAACCTGACCATCCTGTGGTCCGAGAAGCTGCCGGTCGGTTTCAAGAAGTACTGCGCCAAGGTATCCATCGAGACCTCTTCCGTTCAGTACGAGAACGACGATCTGATGCGTCCGGATTTCAACAACGATGACTACGCCATCGCTTGCTGTGTATCCCCGATGATCGTTGGTAAGCAAATGCAGTTCTTCGGTGCTCGTGCCAACCTGGCCAAGACCATGCTGTATGCAATCAACGGCGGTATGGATGAGAAGCTCAAGATCCAGGTCGGTCCGAAAACCGAAATGGTCAAGTCTGAGTACCTCGACTACAACGACGTGATGGATCGTCTGGATCACTTCATGGATTGGCTGGCCAAGCAGTACGTTGCTGCGCTGAACATCATCCACTACATGCACGACAAGTACAGCTACGAAGCCTCTCTGATGGCGCTGCACGACCGTGACGTATATCGCACCATGGCGTGTGGTATCGCTGGTCTGTCCGTAGCAGCTGACTCCCTGTCTGCTATCAAGTACGCCAAGGTCAAGCCGGTTCGTGACGAAGATGGCGTTGCCATCGACTTCGAAATCGACGGCGAATACCCGCAGTTCGGTAACAACGACGCTCGCGTCGATGACATCGCCTGTGACCTGGTTGAGCGCTTCATGAAGAAGATTCAGAAGCTGAACACCTACCGTGGCGCTGTTGCTACCCAGTCTGTTCTGACCATCACCTCCAACGTGGTATATGGTAAGAAGACCGGTAACACCCCGGATGGCCGTCGCGCTGGTGCTCCGTTTGGCCCGGGTGCCAACCCGATGCACGGTCGTGACCAGAAAGGTGCTGTTGCATCCCTGACTTCCGTTGCCAAGCTGCCGTTCGCTTACGCTAAAGATGGTATCTCCTATACCTTCTCCATCGTTCCGAACGCACTGGGTAAAGATATGGAAGCCCAGAAAGCCAACCTGGCTGGCCTGATGGACGGTTACTTCCACCACGAATCCAACGTAGAGGGTGGTCAGCACCTGAACGTTAACGTGATGAACCGTGAAATGCTGCTGGACGCCATGGAAAACCCGGAGAAATATCCGCAGTTGACCATCCGCGTATCCGGTTATGCCGTTCGCTTCAACTCTTTGACCAAAGAGCAACAGCAAGACGTCATCACCCGTACCTTCACCGCCGCTCTGTAATCGAGTCGCAGTGAGTAAAAACCGGCGCCAAGGCGCCGGTTTTTTTATGTCCCCATCTTGTCGGATTGGAGGGTTTTGTTAGTCTGCCTCTGCCTCTGCCTCTGCCTCTGCCTCTGCCTCTGCCTCTGCCTCTGCCTCTGCCTGGCATGCGTCTGGTTGTGAGGGGCGGGCATGTCTGTCATGTCTGTCAAATCAACGTGAATACTCTACCCGGATAGGCAAGCATGTCTTGCAGAAACAACAAGGGCCGCACCATGTGCAGCCCTTGTCTCTAGAAAATAGCGGGTTAGCGTGTCAGCTGGCCCAGGTGATGATGTGGTCAATCCACTCACCCGCCTCATCTTCGTGGATCACCTTGCCACGTACGGATTGTCCCGCTTGATGCATGGCTGAGCGGCTACCGGTCAGCAGGGGGTGCCACTCTGGCAAGGGTTGCCCTTCGGCAAGCAGGCGGTAAGCGCAAGTGGAGGGGAGCCAGTCATACTCGGCAATCTTGTCGTGGGTGATCTGCAGGCAATCCGGTTCCTTCTTGAAGCGGTTCATATAGTCGGAGCACTGGCAGGTTTTGGTGTTGAGCAGGTTGCAGGCTACGTTGGTGAACACCAGCTCTTCGGTATCTTCATCAATCAGCTTGTTGAGGCAGCATTTGCCGCAACCATCGCAGAGGGATTCCCATTCGGATTCAGTCATCTGCTGCAGACTCTTGGTCTGCCAAAAGGGGGCTTGCATCATACCGCTCACTTAATACACCTGATAAAACGCGTGGTTATACCCCTTGTCCCCCGGCATTTCAAGATGAGCGTACCAATGGTGAGAAAATATGAGTGGACTCGATATATTGCCTGGAGCCATAAGGTGCCTGCGTTGGAGTCAGGTTCATTGTACCGTCTGTTTAACCATCTCTTTCCAGACTCTTTGTGTGCCCATCATCTTCACTCAAATGGGTGTGAAGAAGGCGCTATCAAGAGGAGCTAGACTCTGGCTCAGTGATTGAGATAGATATCCTGCTCGCCATAACTCATTCGTGAACTGCTTGCAGCCATACGTTTGGTACCAAAGAAGCAGGCCAGGATGCCTGACTGCTGGCCAAGGCGCTGCAATCTGGCGTGATCCAACTCGATCTGTTCGGGCAGCCAGGTAAAGACCGCTGCACAATGCCCCTGACAAAGGCTGCGCTCCAGTGTCTGTTGCCAGTTCTTGATCTTCGGGCTGTGTACGATCAGCACCCGTTTCGGGTCTATACCACGCTCTTGCAAGCGGTTGGCCGCAGGGCGGCCGGGTGGGGCGATCAACAGGATCCATCCGGTATGGTTGTTACCGATGCGGGTCAATTCATCCAGAAACTGTTCATCGGAGTGAATACGCACGCTGGCTGTAGCCGATCCCGCTTTGCAGAGGATCCTTGTTGGCCATGGACGGCTGATGGTGCTGCTCATTGCGACAGAGGGAGAGTGCAGAGTCTGGTTCATATCCTTTATCCTGTATGAAAATACAAGCTGTATGTGCATACAGTAGTTCTGTTCTGGGTACCTGACAAGTTGTTTTTAAAGAAATATGTGATCGCTACGATGCAAATATTCTTTAAGCGATTGATTTTAAATAGATGAATAATCTATTGAAAGGTGGTGTTTTTTTGTTCTATGGACAAACACTGGTGTACCACCCATGGTTATACAGGTCGTCAAGAGGAGGAGCCGAGATGGATATCAGCACGTTGCTGCGTCTGGATGCCAACATTTTGCTGGGCATCATCAATGAGAAATTGCGGCTTGAATGTGATGGGCTGGAGGAGTTGCTGGCCTATTACGACATGAGTGAGGAGCTGCTGGCGGTGCGGTTGGGCCAGATTGGATATCACTATGATCCTTTGAGCAATCAGTTCAAGGCACACACCTGATGGTGCAATGCAGGTTTCATATTTGCCTTGTAGCATATATCGGCGCATTGAAATCGCTTTCAATGCGCCGTTTCAGTGCCTATTTTCAAGGATTTTCAAAGCCTGGCAATCGTTGAAAACCTATTCACGTTATTTTATTTTCACTTTAAGCATAACCTATTGATAAAGGTGGTTATTTTTTATGAATATCAACTGGTGAAAGGAAAGGGTTTTCACGCTTTTCGGGCTGTTTTCATCGGTTAAAGTGTGACTTGCGTTAACTTTTAATTGTGCGGCTTTCGTTAGTATTCTCACGCCGGTACATATTTTGAGATAACAACAGCGCCGGTCCCGATCCTCGGGATAACAATTTTATTTGTAACGAAGGAATATGGTTTATGGCTACCAAGAAGAAGACAGACCAGGATCTCCAACTGGATAAAGATCAGCTCAAGGCGAGTATCGTGCGTCACCTGCGTTCTACCTTGGGAACAAGCGAACAGAAAGCCTCTCACGATGCATGGTGGAAAGCCACCGCAGCGGCGGTTAACGAACAGGTTTACGAGCGCCTGACCCGCACTCAGCAGACTCACTTCAAGAAAGATACTCGTGCTATTCACTATCTCTCTGCTGAATTCCTGATGGGGCGTCTGACCTCCAACAACCTGCACAACCTCTCTCTTTACAAGATTTGTGAAGAGGCGCTGAGCGAACTCGGTCTGGATCTGACCGACCTGTGTGAACAAGAGCCCGATATGGCGCTCGGCAATGGTGGCTTGGGTCGTCTGGCTGCCTGCTTCATCGATTCGCTGGCAACCCTGAACTATCCGGCTGTGGGCTACGGTATCCACTACGAACACGGTCTGTTCCGTCAGGAGATCCAGGATGGTCGCCAGATCGAGCGTCCGGACTCCTGGCGTGAATACGGCAACCCTTGGGAGATCTGCCGTCCTGAGTCCGTACAGGAAGTCCCCCTCTATGGCTATGTCGAGACCGTCTTCGGCGATAACGGCGGCCTTAAGAAGGTGTGGCACGCGGGCCGCAAGATCAAAGGGGTGCCTTGGGATATCCCGGTAGTCGGTTTTGGCGGCAGCACCGTCAACATCCTGCGTCTGTGGGAATCCCGTGCCTCCGAGTTTTTTGACTGGGATGTGTTCAACGCCGGTGGTTATATCGACTCCCAGGCCGAGAAAGCACAGGCCGAAACCATCTCCAAGGTGCTCTATCCGAACGATGAGACCGATGCCGGTAAAGAGCTGCGCCTGATCCAGCAGTACTTTTTCTGCGCCTGTTCCATCAAGGACATCATGCGCCGCTACAAGCGGGTGCATGAGAGCGACTTCAGCAATTTCGCGGCCCAGATCGCTATCCAGCTCAACGATACTCACCCCACTATCGCCATTCCCGAACTGATGCGAGTGCTGGTGGATGAAGAGGGGCTGGACTGGGCCGCTGCCTGGGAGATCAGCTATCAGGTCTTCTCCTACACCAACCACACCCTGCTGCCAGAAGCGCTGGAGAAGTGGTCCGTCAGCCTGTTCGAGAAGGTGTTGCCACGCCATCTCGAGATCATTTATGAGATCAACGCCCGTTTCCTGAACGAGCTGGTCGAACCCAAGTGGCACGGCAACGATGCCATCAAAGCCAAACTCTCCATCATCGAAGAGGGGAGTGTACGCAAGGTGCGCATGGGCAACCTTTGCGTCATCGGTTCTTCCAAAGTGAACGGCGTGGCGGAGATCCACTCCAAGCTGGTCAAGGAAGATCTCTTCCCCGAGTATGCCGAGCTGTGGCCGGAGAAAATGTGCAACGTGACCAACGGCGTGACGCCGCGTCGCTGGTTGCTGGCCTGCAACCCGGAGCTGGCTGCACTCTATAACGAGGTGGTGGGCAAGGAGTGGCCGCTGCAGCTGGACAAGCTGCGTGGTGTAGTGAAATTTGCCGACGACAAAGCATTCCAGCAGCAGTTCATGACCATCAAGCGTCATAACAAAGAGAAGCTGGTCAAGGTCATCAAGGCGGAAATCGGCATCGATGTCAGCGCCGAGGCGATCTTCGACGTCCAGATCAAGCGTCTGCACGAGTACAAGCGTCAGCAGCTGAACCTTATCCACATCATGGCGCTCTATCGTCGTCTGCTGGCCAACCCGGACTATGACATGCATCCGCGTGTGTTTATCTTTGGCTCCAAAGCGGCGCCCGGTTACAAGCTGGCCAAAGACATCATCTATGCCATCAACAAGTTGGCGGATCGGGTCAACAATGACGCCCGTATTCAGGGCAAGCTGAAAGTGGTGTTCATGCCGAACTATCGCGTGAGCCTGGCCGAGAAGCTGATCCCCGCTGCTGATGTTTCCGAGCAAATCTCTACTGCTGGCTATGAAGCGTCCGGTACCGGCAACATGAAGATGGCCCTCAACGGTGCCATCACCATCGGTACTCTGGACGGCGCCAACATCGAGATCGCGGAAGAGGCGGGTGCTGAAAACTGCGCCATCTTCGGTCTGAATGTGGACGAGGTGAAAGCCCTGAAAGGGCGCGGTTACAACCCGTATGACTTCTACTATGCGAACTCAGAACTGAAGGCTGTGCTGGACTGGTTTGATACCGACTACTTCACTCCGGGTCGTCCGGGTGAGCTGGCTTCCATCAAGCGCTCCTTGCTGGAAGGCGGTGATCCTTACCTGACACTGGCGGACTTCCAGTCCTACTCCGATGCGCACAAGCTGATCGATACCTGGTATCGCAATCCGGCGCTGTGGGCGAAGAAGGCCATCATCAACTCGGCCACCATGGGCAAGTTCAACTCCGACCGCTCCATCCAGGACTACGTAGAGCGGATCTGGAACCTGAAACGCTGCTCCGTCAACTAACGGTTCCCGGCAATAAAAAACCCCTGCAATGCGGGGGTTTTGTTTATCTGGGGGCTAGCTGTTATCAGAGGATATCGCCGACAAAGAAAGCCAGCATCGCCAGCAGCACAGTGAAGACCAGATTCAATGACATACCGGCTTTCATCATCTCTTGCTGGCGGATATGGCCACTGGCAAAGACGATGGCATTGGGCGGCGTTGCGACTGGCAGCATAAAGGCGCAAGAGGCACCAATGGCGATGAGAACCGCCATGACAACGGGAGAGACGCCCAGCGCTTCGGCTACGCCGGCAAAGAGCGGGATCAGCAGCGCTGCGGTCGCGGTATTGGAGACCAGCTCGGTCAGGAAGACCACGAAAGCGGCGAGCAGCAGCAGGATCACGAAAATGTTGGCGTGGGAGAGCACGGCCGACAGATGTTCCGCCAGAAAGGCGCTGGTACCGGTGGCCTTGAGGATGGCGCTCAGGGTCAGGCCGCCGCCAAATAGCATTAACACGCCCCAGTCGGTGTTCTTGTTCACATCATCCCAGCTGGCAACCCGGCTGACCACGATGGCAACGATGGCCCCCATGGCGATCAGGGTATCGAGTTGAGGTATCCCGCCAAAGGCGTTGGAGATAGGTTGCGAACCGATCCACAGCACCACAGTAGTCAGGAAGATAGCTAGGGTAACTTTGCGCTCGCGAGTCCAGTTGATGGTGACATCCTGCAGTTCAACCTTGTGGTTGAGCTGCGGGCGAGTGACCAGATAGAGCAGGGCAATGCCGCAAGGCATCAGGATCAGGACGACCGGGATCCCGAACTTCATCCAGTCGGTGAAGCCGATCCCCATCTGGGCGGCAGCAATTGCGTTGGGTGGACTACCCACCAGGGTGCCGATACCACCGATGCTGGCGCTATAGGCGATACCAAGCAGCACGAACACGAAGGTGGCACGATTCTTTTTGCTATCAAGGCGGGTCAGCATGCCGATCGCCAGTGGCAGCATCATGGCGGTGGTGGCGGTGTTGCTGATCCACATGGACATGGCGGCGGTAATGGTGAAGAGCAAAATGACGCCCCAGCCAAGGTGCCCGTTGGCCAGATGCATCACCTTGCCAGCCATCAGGGTGTCCAGTCCCTGTTTGGAGAGGGCGGCAGCCAGTGCGAAGCCACCGAAAAAGAGGAAGAGGATCGGGTTGGCGAAGTCGGTGAGTGACTTGCTCATGTCAAAGACCCCGAGCACGGTCGCGAGCAGAGGCACCAGCAGAGCGGTGATAGTGACATGGAGAGCTTCAGTCAGCCAGAGGATGGCGATAAAGACCAGAATGCCCAGCCCCTTGTTGACCATGGGGTCAAATGGCAGCCAGGCGAGCATGGCGCAGAGAAGCAGGACATCCAGGATAACTATCCCTGATTTGACATCCAGCCAGCGAGATGAGGCTGAGGGTACAGCAGATGTGTGCATAATGTTCTCTCGGTTAATTTATGGTTGTTTTTGTGTTGCCGAGACTACATCTCTTCACCTGAATGAAACAGGCTTGTGTGCCGAAAATCAGTCACTACTCACAGAGTGATTGATTAATCGGTGTGAAATTAAACATGTGTGCAACATCCATCAAACGTTGGCGAATTGCTCCAGCCACTGTTTGAACATGCTCTTGGGCAGTGAACCGTTGACTTGCGCCACCATCTTGCCCTGTTTGAAGACCATCAGCGTGGGGATACTGCGAATGGCGTAGCGTGCAGCGATGCTGGCTTGTTGCTCGGTATCCACTTTGACAAAGCGCATTCGTGGCTCCATTTCGTGGGCCACTTCGTGAAACACAGGGGCGAATTGTTGGCAGGGGCCGCACCAGCTGGCCCAGAAATCGACGACAACCGGAATGTCGGAGCTGATGAGAGTATCAAACTGGTTGTCACGACCGAGAGTCGGGGTCTGGTCAAAAAGCGCGGCTTTGCAGTGGCCACACTTGGCTGAATGGTCGATATGGTCCTCAGGCAGGCGGTTTCTGGTAAAGCAGTGGCTACAATAAGTAGTGACAAATGACATAATTGGCTCCTGTAGATGTATTCTGATGGGGAGATTTACTGCCCAATCAGCGCCGCGTCACGGTAACACAATGGCCGGCAGGAGTGGATCATGCTCCCGGGGTTCATTACCCTGCAGGATAATTCAGCGACCACAGTTGAGAGTCGAGACGGGATGAACAAAGGATCACGGAAAAACCGTGTGCTGCTTGGGCTGGTTGTTGCCTTGCTGCTCGCGTTTTCGGGATACTGCTGGCAGTTGCTCAGTCAGCAGCAGCAAGCTGAGGATATGAGTACCGCGGCAGAGGTTGTGCTGAACCGGATTAATTCGGATACCGTCTATTTGCTTGGACGGGAGCAGGCCAATGACACCAACGTCCAGCAGCGCCTCAGCCAGTTATCTGCAAATCTGGATAGCTTTGTGCGTATGGTTCGCAGTGATCCACTGCTCATCTCTTTTCCCCTTTCCCAGACTCTGTTGCAGGATATGGACTCCTATCTGATGGAGCTGGCCCAACTCCATGCCATGGAGATGGCGATAGAGTACATTCAGCAGCCATTCCAGCTGCAACTGCACAAGGTACTGGCACTGCCACAGGCAGACGACACCTTGCAGAACAATCTCAAGGAGCTGGCACAGTTGGGGTCATTCCTGCAAAAAAGCTGGAGTAAAGAGGAGCAGGAGCAGCTGACCCTGCTGCAGCAACAATTGACAACCCGCTATCGCGATCAGCCAGATGTTATAGCTCTGGTTCAGTTGAGTGCTGATCTGAGCCGTCAGGTGGTTGCGTATCACACGTTGCGTAACAGGCTGATCGACATGCATGTGGTAGATACGCTGGTGCGCTGGAAGCTCGATCGGCTTGAGTGTGCCGCCAAACTGATGAACCGCTTCTATCTGATGGTGCTCGGGGGGGCTTTGATTTGCTTTGGTCTGGTGGCCTATACCCTGTGGCGGCGAAATCAGAAGCTGAGTGAGCTCTCTCACCAGACTGGTCTGCTGGCACAGGCCAAAAGTGATTTTCTGGCCAACATGAGCCACGAGATCCGCACGCCCATGAATGCCATCATCGGGTTTAGCTCGCTGGCGCTGCAAACCGAGCTGGATCAACAGCAAAGGGACTACCTTGGCAAGATCAAATCCTCTTCCGATACCTTGCTGCTGCTTATCAACGACATCCTCGATTTGACCAAGGTGGAATCAGGCAAACTGACGCTGGAAGAGATCGATTTTGATCTCAGCGAGCAGTTGGATTCGCTGGCGGGCATGTTTGCCGATCTGGCCGAGCGCAAGCATATCGAGGTGATCATTTGCAAGTCATCAGATGTTCCGGTTTTCCTGCGTGGTGATCCCCTGCGTCTGGGGCAGGTGTTGGTCAACTTGGTCAATAACGCTATCAAATTTACCGAGCGCGGTGAGGTGGAAGTGTCGATTAGTTTGGCCAGCGCGCATCCCATGAGGATCCGCTTCAGTATCCGCGATACCGGTATCGGGATTGCGGAAGATAAGCAGGCTCATTTGTTTCAGGCTTTTACCCAGATTGATGCCAGCAATACCCGCAAATATGGGGGGTCCGGCCTTGGCCTTAACATCTCCCAGCGCCTGGTGGAACTTATGGGTGGACGGATCTCGGTGCAGAGCAAACCCGGGGTCGGCTCGCTGTTCCAGTTTGATATTCCCATGACTCAGGCTGTTTATGGCGTGGCCGGCCGTAAAGTCTTCTTCGAACATCAACCGCTGGTGATGGTGATGGATGACAACGAGCTGGTGCTGGATCTGGCGAAAGATATCCTGACCCGTGCCGGTGTCAGGGTGCTTGCAGTCAATTCGCTTTCCCGTGCTCGTCAGGTGTTGCGGGAAGAGGGACAGAGCCTGAAGCTGGCTATTCTCGACTGGCGGATGGGGCAGGAGGATGGACTGGATCTGGCCCTCGAGATGTATCAGCACAGCCAATGGCGCCGTATTCCCATTCTTATGATCAGTGCCTGGTCGAGAGATGGTTTGCACGGCAAGATGGAGAGTATCGGGCTGACCCATTTCCTGCCCAAGCCGATGACCGAAAACTCCCTGCTGGCCAAGGTGGATGAGCTGCTCAATGGCAGCTCTTACGAACACCACTTGCGACAAGCAGAAGCGCAAGGCGATCAGCAGCATTTCAAATCTCTGTTGCAGGGAACCCGGGTGTTGCTTGCCGAGGACAACCGGGTTAACCAGCAGCTCATTATCGAATATCTGCGTCGGGTGGATGCAGTCGTGACCGTGGTCAACAATGGCCGCGAGGCGGTGGAACGCGTCGCCGAGCAGCCGTTTGATGTCATTTTGATGGATCTGCAGATGCCGGTGCTCGATGGCCTCGATGCTACCCGCCAGATCCGCAAGATGGTCGACAAGCACGATGTGCCCATCATTGCGCTGACCGCCAGTGCCATGCCGGGCGACAAGGAGCGTTGTCTGGGAGTCGGGATGAATGGCTATGTCACCAAACCGGTCAGCAAGCTCGATCTTTACAACAACCTGCTGCAGTGGGTAAAACCACAAGAGCTGGAGCAGAGCGGTATGCTGGAGGTGAAACCGCCCGACATGATGGGCGTGCTTGACCTGCAGGATGCGCTCAAGCGGCTGGAGCAGGACAAGGAGGCGCTGCAGATCCTCTTCAAGCTGTTCATGTCGGAGCACAAGGATGACCTGTGGGAGATCCGCTCGGCCTTGCGCCGTCAGCAGCCGGATGTCGCGTGCAAACTGCTGCACACCCTCAAGGGGGTGTCGGCCAATATCTCCGCAGCCCGTTTGCAGGTGGTCGCCGGCGAGCTTGAGTGGCGGCTGCGGCAAAACGAGGTGCTGAGCGAAGCAGATCTTGAGCAACTGCAACAGGTATTCAGCCAGACCAGAGAGGAGGTATCCCACTTTCTTCTGACCGGTGAGCAGCACGAAAATTCGTATAGCCCCTACACAACAGGTGATGATCGCCCCTCTCAGTGAATTAAATAGTAATTATTCTCATACCCGCTGGTTCGGGATATGATGACCCTTCGATTCAAATCGCCTCCAGCCGGAGGCGATTGTTTTCTTTTCTGATGTCGACCCGTGAGAATGCTGTCTGCATCTGTGCGTTATGGCAGTTAAAAGGGCAAGGTTGGTGGTGTGAGCGTATTTATACGATTGAGCTGGTTTTTCAGGGAGCAGTGGCGGCGATATCTGATCGCCATCTCTCTGCTGATGGTGGTGGCCTTGTTGACCGTCATTCCGCCCAAAGTGGTCGGCTGGGTGGTGGACGGCATTACCAAGGGATCCCTCGATAGCGCAACGCTGACGGGCTATCTGGCCGGGTTGTTTGGTCTTGGCCTGCTCATCTACATGCTGCGCTACGCCTGGCGAGTCATGCTGTTTGGCGCCTCGTACCGGCTAGCCTTTGTGCTGCGCAACCGTCTGTTCAGCCACTTCACCCGGATGAGCCCCGATTTCTACCAGCGCCACCGTACCGGCGATCTGATGGCTCACGCCACCAACGACATCCAGGCGGTAGAGATGACAGCTGGAGAAGGGGTCTTGACGCTGGTTGACTCCATCATGGTCGGGGTGCTGGTGCTCTCCATCATGTGCAGCCAGTACTCCTGGCAACTGACCCTGCTCTCCCTGTTGCCGCTGCCGGTGATGGCCTTCTTCATGAACCGCTTTGGCAAGCAGATCTACAAGCAGTTCAAGTCTGCGCAAGGGGCCTTCTCCAAACTCAACAACAAAACCCAGGAGGCGCTCGCCGGTGTGCGAGTGCTCAAGTCCTACGCCGTTGAATCCCTTGAGGATCAAGGTTTTGCCGAACTGACCCGGCAGGCCGGGGAACGCAACATGGCGGTGGCCCGCATCGATGCCAAGTTCGATCCCGTCATCTATCTCTGCATCGGTTGCTCCTATTTTCTGGCGGTGGCAGGCGGCAGCGCACTGGTGCTGCAGGGCGAACTGACCCTCGGGGAGCTCACCAGCTTCACCATGTACCTCGGTCAGCTGATCTGGCCCATGTTCGCCATCGCCTGGCTGTTCAACATCATAGAGCGCGGCAGCGCCGCCTATTCGCGGATTGAAAGTCTGTTGGGGGAGCGCAGCGATATCGAAGAGCCGGCTCACCCGCTTGCGCTGGTCTCGCCCTTCCCGTTGCAAGCCCGTGATGTGGGGTACCAGCTTGAGCAACGTACCCTGTTGCAGAGTGTGGATTTCACCCTGCAAGCTGGCGGCATGCTGGGGATAGTCGGGCGTACCGGTGCGGGTAAAAGTTCTCTGCTCAAACTGCTGATGCGGCTGGCCAATTCCACTGCGGGGGAGATCCGCATGGGGGATATTCCCATCTCGCAACTTGTGCTGGGTGAGCTGCGCAGCCAGTTTGCCTATGTGCCGCAGGAGCCATTCCTGTTTTCCACCACCATCGCTGCCAATATTGCCCTCGGTCGGCCAGATGCCAGCCGCGAGGAGGTGGAGCGGGTGGCGCGCATCGCTTGCGTGCATGACGACATCAGCCGTTTCCCCAAAGGCTACGAGACCGAAGTAGGGGAGAAGGGGATTACCCTCTCCGGCGGCCAGAAGCAGCGGCTCGCCATCGCCCGGGCTCTGTTGCTGGATGCGCCCATTCTGGTGCTCGATGATGCACTCTCGGCGGTGGATGCCCACACCGAGCAGCAGATCCTGCATGCTCTCAAGGCGCACAAGCGCACACTCATTCTGGTCAGCCACCGTATGACGGCGGTGGAACAGGCCGATGAAATTCTGGTACTGGAGCAGGGGGCAGTCAGTGAGCGTGGCCGCCACGGCGCCCTGATGGCTCACAACGGCTGGTATGCAGATATGGTGCGTTACCAGCGTCTCGAAGAAGCAGTGGAGGAGAGCCTGTGAACCCGACCATCAAACGGCTGCTCGCCTATTGTGCCCGTTATCCGCGCTGGCTGATCCAGGCCGGGCTCTGCTTGCTGTTGGCAACCGGTGCCGAAGTGGCGGGCCCCCTGCTCATCAAACTGTTCATCGATGACTATCTGACACCGCGCCAGCTGGTGTGGCCCGCCATTGCGGCCATTGCTGCCGGCTATCTCGGTTTGCAGGTGCTCTCTGCTGCGGGTTTCTACCTGCAATCCCTGCGCTTTAACCGCATCGCCCAGGCGGTGGTGCAAACCTTGCGCGAGCAGGTATTTGCCACCGCGATCCGGTTGCCAGCCAGCTACTTTGACCAGCATCGATCCGGCTCGCTGATTTCCCGCATCACCAACGACACTGAGGCGATCATGAACCTCTACGTGCAGGTGATTGGGCTGCTGGTGCAGAAGGTGGTGCTCTTGTGCGGCATCCTCATCTCCATGGCGTTGCTGGATCTGCGGCTGATGTTGGTGTGTGCCTGCCTGTTGCCGGCGGTGGGCGGAGTGATGTGGCTCTATCAGCGTTTGAGCGTACCTGTGGTGCGGGCGACCCGCAGCCTGCTCTCCGACATCAACAGCCGCCTCAACGAGTCGCTGCAGGGGATGCCGGTTATTCAGGCCATGGTGCAGGAGCACCATTTTGCCAACGCCTTTGCCGAGGTGAACCAGCAGCACTGGGCGGCGCGCCTCAAGAGTCTCAAGATCAACGGCATCCTGCTGCGTCCGCTTATCGATCTCTTCTACATGATGGTGCTGATCGGCCTGTTGGCGCTTTTTGCCCACGAGGGACTGAGCCACGCGGGTGCCATTCAGGTGGGGGTGCTCTACGCCTTTATCAGCTATCTGGGGCGGATGATTGAGCCGCTTATCGAGATGACCAACCAGCTCAACCAGCTGCAGCAGGCGATGGTGGCGGGGGAGCGGGTCTTTGCCCTGCTCGATGAAACCCGCGAGAGCACCGACGGCGAGCTGCGCCCGCTCAATGGGCAGGTTAGCTTCGAGCGGGTGGGATTCTCCTATGATGGCGAGCAGCAGGTGCTGCGCGACATAAGCTTTACCGCCAAACCGGGCCAGATGCTGGCGCTGGTGGGTCACACCGGCAGCGGCAAGTCCACCATCATCAGCCTGCTGATGGGCTTCTATCCGCTGGATCAGGGCATCATTCGCTTCGATGATCACCCCATGGCGACCCTGTCGCTCTCGGCGGTGCGCCGCAGTATCGGGTTGGTGCAGCAAGATCCCTTTATCTTCGTCGGCACTCTGGCCGAGAACCTGCGGCTCGGTCGGGCTGGCATCGATGATGGGCGGCTGTGGCAGGCGCTGAGCGAGGTACAACTGGCCGAGTTTGTGCGCAGCCTGCCGGATGGCTTGAACACCCTGATGGAGGAGGGAGGTAAGAACCTCTCCGCCGGCCAGCGCCAGCTGCTCTCCTTTGCCCGCGCGCTGGTGGGGGATCCGCGCATCCTCATTCTGGACGAGGCGACCGCCAGCGTGGACTCCCAGACCGAGTTGGCCCTCTCTTCGGCGCTGGCGGCGGCGCGCCGCGGTCGCACCACCATCGCCATTGCCCACCGCCTCTCGACCATCGTCGATGCGGACGAGATCCTGCTGCTCTCTCGCGGGCAGGTGAACGAGCGGGGCAGCCATGGCGAGTTGATGGCCCTCGGCGGTCACTATGCCCAGCTGTTCGAGATGCAGAGTCAGGGGGCCTGGCTCGAAGAGAAGCGGGCCTGATCGACCGGCAAATGCACAAGAGGGAACCGTTGCGGTTCCCTCTTTTTTGGGCAATGAAATAGCGGCAAGCGTGATCCGCGTCCTTGTCCAATGACGGCCATGCTGGCAACATGTTGTTTACATCAACTCATCGGATCAGTTCGCATATGGATTTGCAACGTTTGAAGGCCAATCTGGCGCTGCGGCTCTTTGCCTGGCGCTACATTCCCGTTATCGGTTTTTGTGCCCCGATCATCGAAGAGATGAACGCCAAGGCCCTGCGCATTCGCATTCCCCTTGGCTGGCGAACCCGCAACCATCTGGGCAGCATGTATTTTGGCGCGCTGGCCACCGGTGCCGATCTGGTGGGCGGTCTGCTGGTGATGGAGAAGGGGCGGCAACGGCGCAAGAAGGTGCACTTTGCCTTCAAGGATGTGCAGGGGGAGTTTTTGAAGCGGCCCGAGGGGGATGTGCAGTTTGATTGCGCGGCGGGGGAGGAGATCGACGCCATGATCGACGAATCGCTGGCAAGTGGCCAGCGCATCAACCGCCCCATCCAGGTTGTGGCCACCTGTCCGTCACTGAATGGAGATGAGGCGATGGCGCGCTTCGTATTGACCCTCTCGATCAAAGCCAGCTGACGCGCTCAAGAGATACGCCCGTACAGGCAAATTAAACGCTCCGCCGGCAGATCTGGCGGAGCGGTGGCAATCAGCCTTGGCCGATCACTCGATCTCCGGGCTCATCCCCTCTTTGACCACGACCTTCATGCCGTTGAAGTTGACCACCTGCTCGGCCACGATCTTGCAGCGCTTGCGGGTTTCGACCTGACCGTCCACTTCGACCAGCCCTTCGGCGACGAGCGCCTTGGCTGCGCCGCCACAATCGGCCCAACCCTGATGCTTGATAAGGTCACACAAGGCAACGAAGGGGTGACCTTCGAGCAGAAACGTCTCCATGGGAAATCCTCTAACTGGATGAATGCCGGACGTGGCAGGGCGGCTATTTTAGGCAGTTCACCCCGGCAAGGAAAGGGAAGGGGGCCGATGGCCGTGAAAAATGGCCGGACACAGGCGGCCTTTTTGCGTGCCACCCCGCATTTGGCGGTTGGCTGGGACGCCTGATGACGCAGCGCGTCCCTCGCGCTGTCCCCTCGGTCCCCCCCCGGCTGTTAGCATGCTCCTTTTCCTGCTGATGCAAATGCAAGGAGCATCCGATGACACTCTCCCGACTGCTGCTGGCCTGCGGTGTCCTCACGCAGTGTGGCGTAGCGCAAGCCAGTACGCCGGTACAGTTTTCCCTGCCCGGGGTCAATCTGCCCGCCTCCCATCAGGTAGAAGGGGCGCGCGCCTCTCTGCTCTACGGTCGTACCGGTCAGGTGAAGGGGATCGATCTGCCGGTGTTTGCCCTCTCCGATGTGGATCGGTTCAGTGGCCTGCAGCTCGGGATCTTTCTCGGTGCCGGCCGGGTGCGCCACCAGTTTGGCGGGGTGGCCATCAATGCCGTCAACTGGCATGAGGGGCAGGATACCGGCGTCAATCTCGGGCTGGTCAACCTGACTAATAACGTACAGGGGCTCAACTGGGGGGCGGTCAATATCGCCAAAGGCAATGCGCTGGCCAACGTCGGTCTGGTCAACTATGCCGAGCGCACCACCTTCCAGCTCGGTTTTATCAATGCCACCAAGCACCTCGACGGCTTGCAGATCGGGTTGGCCAACTACGCTGCCAACGGCGTTTTCCCCATTTTGCCGCTGGTGAACTTCCAGAAATCGTTCTGAGTGGGCGGTTCGTTTTGCGTTAAGCGCCTCGGCTGATTACCCTGTGCCTCTTCTATCCGTGACACAGAGGTAACAGATGACGACAGGGCAGATGAGTGCAATCGGAATTGGCTGGGATGTGCGGGGCTGGCAGGGCAGCGCCCAGGCGGTGGCCGTGGTGGGTTGGCAGGCCGACTCCAACCGCTTGCACTGGCTCGGGGTCTCGCCGCTGTTTCGCCTGAGCTCACGGGTGGCGCCGGATCTGGCCGCCTTGCTGCGTCCGGCCCTGCAGGACGAAGCCTTGCTTGCACAGGTCGAGGCCTGCCCGCAACTGGCGCTCGGTATCGATGCGCCGCTCGCCTTTCCCCGCGCCTTGCGCGACCTGCTTAACGGCCGGCCGCTCTCCTGCGCCGTGCCCGAGCGTGAGATAGATAACCCCTACGCCTATCGCGACTGCGAGCGCTGGTTATATCAGCAATATGGCAAGAAGCCGCTGTCGGCCACCTTCGACCGGCTCGGTAACAACGCCACCCTGGCGCTCTCCATGCTGCCCAATCTGCCTGATCTGCAACTGGTGCCGACCGTCGCCCCGCAGGCCAGTCGCGCCGTGCTGGAGGTCTATCCGGCGCTGGCCAAGGTTGCGGGCAAGGCATCCCCTGCCAGACCCGAGCTGGCGGCACTGCTGCCTGCCGATGTGGTGCCGGATACGGATCGCTACGATGCGGCGCTGTGTGCCCTGATGGCGCTGCAATATGCCGCTGGCGGTCGGGTCGCCCAACTGCCTGCCCTGTTGACTCCGCCAGCCGGGATGGCACTGGATGAGGGGTGGGTCTACCACTTCGCCCGTCCATAGCGAGCAGAAAAAACGAATGCAAAGCAGTGCCGAATGGCATGGCTTCAGGCCAAAAGCCTGCGTTTAATCAGGAAAATGCCGGTTCGTGCCGTGACAGGGTGGCAATCCAATATCTTCATCCGATATATTGCCCCCTTTGCTGATCCTTTGTTGTGGTGATCCCGATGAAATCCGTTATCTCTATTCAGTCCCACGTGGTGTTCGGCTGTGCCGGCAACAGCGCCGCCGTCTTCCCCATGCGCCGTCTGGGTGTCGACGTGTGGCCTGTCAATACGGTGCAGTTTTCCAACCATACCCAGTACGCACAGGGCTGGCAGGGGATGGCGATGCCGGCGGGACACATCAGCGCGCTGGCTGAAGGGCTGGGCAATATCGGAGTACTGGGCCAGTGCGATGCGGTGCTGAGCGGCTACCTCGGTTCGGCCGAGCAGGGTGACGAGATCCTCAAGGTGGTCAACGCCGTCAAGGCGGCCAATCCAGACGCCATCTACTTCTGCGATCCGGTGATGGGCCATCCCGAGAAGGGGTGCATCGTCGCTCCCGGCGTCACCCGTTTTCTGACCGAGCAGGCGCTGCCGGTGGCTGACATGATGGCCCCCAACCTGCTGGAGCTGGAGACCCTCTGCGATACCCATCTGGCGGATCTGGCGCAGACCCGCGCCGCCGCCCATCAGCTGCTGGCCCGTGGCGTCAAGCTGGTACTGGTCAAGCATCTGGGCCGCGCGGCGCAAGACCCGAGCCGCTTCGAGATGCTGCTGGCCACCCCGGATGGGGATTACCTGATTGCCCGCCCGCTCTACGACTTTGCCCGCCAGCCGGTCGGGGTTGGCGATCTTATCAGCGCCCTGATGCTGGCCAACCTGCTGACCGGCCACGATGCGGTAAGCGCCTTTGAGCGTACCAATGCGGCGGTAGATGCCGTGCTGCAGGAGACCTGGCGCCAGCAGGCCTACGAGCTGCAACTCATCGCCGCGCAAGAGGCCTTTGCCCTGCCAGAGGTTGAAGTGCGGGCGGTTAAACTACCCTGAGTCAGCGCAGACGTTCGTCTATCCCGACAAGAGATGGATTGCAGACGAAAAAGGCTTGCCAATGGGCAAGCCTTTTTGCTGTTTGCCGTGTTGATTGCGGCAAATCAATCAGGCGCGGGGATGGCGGAGGCGATAACGCTCTGCCATGGCATTGGCCGCTACCATGGCGGCGTAGACATCCTGTTCACTCACGGTCATCGGCATGTTGCCCATAGTATCGAGGGGATCGCAAGCCAGCTGCGCCACCTTGCGCCACTCGCTTTCATCAAAGTGGGTGAGTCCAAGCTCTTGCAGTGTCATCGGTAGCTCTGCACAGTCGATGATGCGAAGCACCTCATCAAGTTCATGTTGCGGGGCGCGCTCAAGCACCAGCTGGGTCAGCAGGCCGAAGACCACCTTCTCGCCATGTTGGGCACGATGGAGTTCCGCGATCAGTGACATGCCATTGTTGACGGCATGGGCAGCCGCCAGCCCACCGGCTTCTGCACCGACGCCGCTGAGGTAGATGGTGGCTTCGATGACCTGCTCCAGCGCCGGAGTGGAGACATGGTGGCGTATCGCATCCATGGCCAGCTCGATGTTTTCCCCCAGCAGCTCATAACAGAGCTTTGCCAGACCCAGCCCGGTACGCGAAGGACGCTTGCCAACCAGATTGAGTCCATCGGCCCGATAGCAGGCGCGCGCTTCGAAATAGGTGGCCAGGGCATCGCCGACGCCTGCGGAAAAGAAGCGGGGAGGGGCGGCAGCAATGAGGGCTGTGTCAGCCAGCACCACGTCCGGATTTTGCGGCAGGAACAGATAGCGTTCAAATTCGCCCGACTGGTTGTAGATGACAGCCAGTGCCGTACAGGGGGCATCCGTGGAGGCAATCGTCGGGAACAGCACAACCGGACGACGCAAATAGAAGGCCACGGCCTTGGCGACATCCAGCGTCTTGCCGCCGCCGATCCCGACAATCACGTTCGCGCCATATTGCTCGGCAAGGTGGGTCAGACGCTGGATCTCCTGTTCAGTGCATTCGTAGCGAAACTTGTCGACCACTCCACTGAGCCCTGCCTGCAGGATCCCCGCCAGGGCCTCCTCTTGCACCCGCTCAAGAATGAACTCGTCGCTGATAAGCAGCGCATTGTCACCAAAATCTTTAACGTGCTCATGGAGTTGCGGGAGAAGGTGTTGGCCGATGATGAACTTTTTGGGGGAGGTGACAGTACGGGGCAAAGTAGGCATCCATTATTCCTCAAGGCAGTGAACAACATAGATTTGATTATCAAATGGGTCTCACACGATACGCCTGCTGAAGCAAGAGATGAACAAGAAATGGGGCTTGTATTATCCCTTAATTAATCAATTTATTGGTTTTGTTGTATTTTGGCGCGAGCGATAGCGAGGTTTGAGGGGGACAGGATCAATGGCTGTTCCGTTGCTATCTGTCGCAAGCCTATTGCTGCAACAAAAAGTCACGCCGCCACAAGCTGGGCCGGTCAGTTCGGCCCTGCTGTTTTGATAAGAGAAGCGGGGGGAGTGTTCAGAGCATCTTGTAGAAGATCACCGTCGCAGCCAGCTTGCCGTCGGCACCGAGGGCAAAATGGGGGATCTGGCCCGCCTCCTGATAGCCGAGTTGACGATAGAGGTGCGAGGCCGTGTCACCGGCGCGAGTATCCAGCACCAGCAGCGAACGACCTGCGGCATGGGCGCCTTGTTCCATCGCCTGCATCAGCGCACGGCCAATACCTTTGCCTCTCGCCGTTTGCAGTACCATCAGTTTTTCTACTTCGGCCCGGTGGCGGCCATTGGCCTTGCCGCAGAGTGAGAGCTGCACGGCGCCCACTACGGCTTGCTGTTCAATGGCAAGCCACAGTTTTCGGCCCCCTGATGCCAGCTCTGCCGCCACCCCTTGCCAGTATTTAGCCCCATCCTCAACACGGAGGGGCGGTAAAAAACCGACCGAGGCACCACTGTCGACACAATCCTGCAGCAGAGCGATGAGGGCGGGCAGGTGATCCTCTATGGCGGGTACGT
>NZ_CAWNWX010000017.1:0-15300 GCF_963878195.1 Aeromonas sp. HMWF016 | reverse complement strand
GTTTGAACGGTATCCTGCCTGCGGTTCAGCCACCGTGTGCTCGGGCCGTGATGCAAGGAGGCTGCGGCCAGTTAGCGGATCAGCCCCTGCTCCTTGAGCCAGCCAAAGAGCAGGCGGGAGACGGGGGAGATCTCGTCGAGATGGCTGCTGTCGAGCCAGCGCAGCTCGGCAATCTCGGCCGAGGCGACCGGGGTGCCGCTGACCTGGCCGGTGTAGCAGCGCAGCCGCACCTCGACCCCGGCCGGTTTGCCATCGGCCTGGGCGCTGAACTCGCAGGCAAAGCGCAGGGTATCGGGTTGCAGGGTGACGGCCAGCTCCTCGTCAATCTCGCGGATCAGGGCCGCTTCGTCGCTCTCGCCCGGCTCGCGCTTGCCGCCGGGGATGTAGTAGATGGCTTTGCCGTGGGAGCGGGCGCAGAGCAGTTGCTGATCCTTGAAGGTGAGCCAGGCGAGTTTGTCGATCATCGGGTTGAATCCTCTGGGTGTGTGGTGTGTGTTGCCTGCATGTGCTGGCTGCACAGGGTGCGGTAGGAGTGGGGCTCCTCCATCTCGGGAGCTAGCCCCAGCCGCGCAGCCAACGTGAGCAGCTGCTGGCGAAATTCAGGCAGGCGTGCCTCGTCATCGGTCATGATGGCCAGCTCGGCAAAATCGCCGATCCCGGTCAGATGATCCAGGGTGACGTGAAACGGGCCAAGGAAGTAGATGCTGCGCTGTTTGGTGATCTCGAGGACTTGCTGGTAGTTCATGGTCAAGAGCATGCTGGCAGCCTTGTCGGCATCGCTGATATTGACTGCTTCGCAGCGATCCGCCTCGGGCCCCTTGACGATCCAGAGCTGGATGCCGGAGGGCTCCATGGTGCGGATCGCCAGACTCTTGCCTGCGCGGGCAAGGGCATCGTCCGGGGTGTCGAAGTAGCGATCCCGCTCCAGATTGTCTTCCAGCATCACTTCTGGATTGAGGGCGAGCAGCGCCTTGAGGAAGGCGGGGCGATCTGCCAGCCGATATTTGAACTCGACTTCGAAGCGGCCCTGAAAGTGTGCCTGTGACATCAAGAAGATCTCTCTGTGAGTCTGTTTGGCAGGCAGCCTAGCAAAGTTGGTGCGCAGGCCAAAGAGAAGAAAGGGAGAAAGAGGTCGGAAGATGACCGCAGGGGGCTTGGCGGGCAGCCTGCGGGGCAGAGAGGGTCCAAACTGGTCACTATAAGTAAAATTTATGCTTTTGGGCTGAATGCCCTCGTTTTTGTTTATATCGATTGGTGAGCCCGGCTTTCCGCTGTTGCACCCTGTTTTTCGCTTCTCCGGGGCGTTGGCTGCTTGCTACAAGGCAGATCTGTTGCTGATGGCGACAAGATGACCGGCCGGGTGGCGGACGAGGTGGATGAGGTGACTGAAATGGCGCCAGGCGTCGCCAGTCGGGGCCAAAAAAGCGGGCTGGCGCACACCGCCGCAGGGCCGGACTGGGCGAAGGCGGGGGCCTTGTGGTTTAATCTTGCCACTTTAGCGGTAGTGGGCGACGGGCCTGCTACCTTGCGTTGGCAAGATGCAGGTGAGCAAGATGCAAGTGACAGCAGAGAGCAAGTTTATCGGACTCGGGGTAGCGGGCAATTTCGCCGGCCATCTGGAGCAGGCGGGTGAAGCGTCGGATTTCGTGGCCGTCGTGGTGCGCGATACCACGGCGCCCAAGGCGCTGTTCCCCTTCTTCGTGCCGGGCCATCCGGGTCAGCTCGGGGTGTTCCCGCTGAGCAATAACGCCATCTTCCTGCCGGAAGCGGCGGTCAGCGGTGACGAGAAGGTGCAGATTGAGCCGGAAGTGGCGCTCTGGTGCGAGCTGGAGTATGCGGGCAAGCAGGTGGTGGCGATCCATCCCCGTGCCTTTGGCGCCTATAACGACTGCTCCATCCGTCGTCCCAACGCCAAGAAGATCAGCGAGAAGAAGAACTGGGGCGAAGAGAGCAAGGGGTTGGCGGCCAATCTGCTGCAGCTCAGCGGTTTTGCCGCCGGCTGCGAGCTTGATGACTATCGCATCGCCTGCTATCTGGAGCGCGATGGCGAGCTGCACGCCTATGGGGTAGACAGCGCCGCCATCGACTACAGCTACTTCCACGGCAAGCTGCTCGACTGGGCCATCGACAAGTTCAACCATCAGCAGGATGAAGGGCCGGCGGAGCACATTCAGGGGCTGCTGGCGCAGGCGGGACATCCTCCCCACGCGCTCATCAGCATCGGTGCCACCCGTTATACCCCGTTTGGCGAGACCCACTTCCTCAAGCCTGGCGACACCTCCTGCGTGGTGGTCTATCCGGGCAGCCGCTACAGCGAAGCGGAGATCCGCGAGGCGATCCGTACCCGCAGCTTTGGTGCCGATGTGTCGGTGCTGCTGCAGGCGGTGCAGGCGCGCTAATCAGATTGGCCCGCGGGGAGGCCACAGCCATCCTGCGGGCTGCAACAAAGAGTCATTGATGAAGATTGATACTGCAACGCGGGCCGATTATCCGGCCCTGATCGCGCTGTGGGAGGCCTCGGTGCGGGCGACCCACCACTTCCTGCCCGAGGCCGAGATCCTCGCGCTCAAGCCCCTTATTCTGGAGCACTACTTCGATGCGGTGACACTGCACTGTGCCCGGACGGAGGAGGGGCGCATTGCCGGTTTTTGCGGGCTATGCGATGGCAAGATAGAGATGCTGTTTGTGGCGCCGGCGGTGCGCGGCAGTGGTGTGGGTCGCCGGCTGGTGGAACATGCCATCAGCCAGTGCGGCGCGACGCTGGTTGACGTCAACGAGCAGAATGAGCAGGCGGTGGGTTTCTACCAAAAGATGGGGTTCGCCGTGACGGGCCGCTCGCCGCTGGATGGTCAGGGTAAACCCTATCCCTTGCTCCATATGGTGTTGCCGCCGCGATAGTCGCTCCAGTGAAGCGACAGTGATAACAAACGGGGGATGGCCTGCGCCATCCCCCGTTTTTGATCCTGCCGTTACTTGCTGGCGACCTTGCTGACCACCTTGATCAGCTGGTAGCGCAGGGAGGAGGCATCCGCCGGCACGTTGGTGAGCTGCTCCTTGCTCACGGTGAGCTGGTAGCGGTAGCCCGGCTCGAACTGGAAACCCTCGATCTGCTGATAGAAAAGCGTCCAGGGCTGCTGCTCGTCGCTGCGCACCTGCATGCACTGCATTGGCCCGACCCCGACACAATCGACCAGCTGGCTGTTGATGTAGAGGGTCTCACCCTGTGGGGCCGTGGTGCCCTGACAGGCGGTGAGCAGCAGGGCGGCGCTGACAAGCAGAGGTTTCATGGGCACTCCTTCGAATTGAAAGGGGCATTAGAGCGATAAATAAAAAGGCGGTCAATGACCGCCTTTGTAACAAACCATGTCGACTCAAGCGCTTAGCGCTCGTCGATCGGGATGAACTTGCGCAGCGGTTCACCGATGTAGAGCTGGCGCGGGCGGCCGATCTTGCCATCCGGATCGGAGTGGAACTCGTTCCAGTGGGCGATCCAGCCGATGGTGCGGGAGATGGCGAAGATCACGGTGAACATGTTCATCGGGATGCCGATCGCCTTCATGATGATGCCGGAGTAGAAGTCCACGTTCGGGTAGAGCTTCTTGTCGACGAAGTAGGGGTCGGAGAGCGCAATGCGCTCCAGCTCCATGGCGACGTCGAGCAGCGGATCCTTGATCTGCAGCTCTTTAAGCACCTCGTGGCAGGTCTCGCGCATCACCTGGGCACGGGGGTCGTAGTTCTTGTAGACCCGGTGACCGAAGCCCATCAGACGGAACGAGTCGTTCTTGTCCTTGGCGCGTGCGATGTATTCGGGGATGCGATCCACCGAGCCGATCTCCTCCAGCATGCGCAGGCAGGCCTCGTTGGCACCACCGTGAGCCGGGCCCCACAGGGAGGCGATACCGGCCGCGATACAGGCAAACGGGTTGGCGCCGGAGGAGCCAGCCAGACGAACGGTCGAGGTAGAGGCGTTCTGCTCGTGATCAGCGTGCAGGGTGAAGATGCGATCCATGGCGCGCTCAACCACCGGGTTGACCTTGTACTCTTCGGTCGGCACCGCAAACATCATGTGCAGGAAGTTGCCGGCGTAGGAGAGGGCGTTGCGCGGTTGCATGAACGGCTGGCCGATGGAGTACTTGAAGCACATGGCGGCCAGGGTCGGCATCTTGGAGAGCAGGCGGAAGGCGCAGATCTCGCGATGCTGTTCGTTATTGATATCAAGGGCGTCGTGATAGAAAGCGGAGAGGGCACCCACCACGCCACACATGATGGCCATGGGGTGGGAGTCACGACGGAAGCCGCGGAAGAAGAAGGCGATCTGCTCGTGCACCATGGTGTGACGGGTCACGGTGCGCTGGAATTCGGCGAACTGGGCCTTGGTCGGTGCCTCGCCGTAGAGCAGGATGTAGCAGACTTCGAGGTAGTTGGACTCTTTGGCCAACTGGGCAATCGGGTAACCACGGTGCAGCAAGACACCCTGATCCCCGTCGATATAGGTAATGGCGGACTTGCAAGAACCGGTCGCCATGAAGCCCGGGTCAAAGGTGAAATACCCTTGCGCACCCAGCTTTCTGACATCAATGACATCCGGTCCGACTGTTCCGGAGAGGATCGGCAATTCAACCGGATCTTTCCCGGGCAGGTGTAGGGTGGCTATTTTATCAGCCATAGCACGTCTCCTTTGCTCTTTATAATTTGGTTCCAGTCCTACTCTATTACGACTTTTATGACGCTGGCAAAGGTTGTTACCCATACCGAGGTGGCTGGAGCGCCTTATTTGAAACAGAGTTCCCTATCAATGTCAATTTTGCTGGATGGCCATTAATTAAATGTTAAATAAAATATGCGATCAGGTTTGCGGTTTTGTGTTTTCTTTGTAGCTATTTGATTGTCTTCGGTTAAGCCCGCCGATATACTGCGCCACGTGGGTCATGGCTGCGGGTGTTTGAAACGCTTTGGCAAAGACTGATGTGAAACCGAAAACCGGATTTTTGGCTTTTTCAGAGTGTTTTGGTAACAAATAACCAACAATCACCATCCCGTGCCCTCAGAAACGAGTTAAAACAATAACTAACGTGCTCAATGGAGCTGAGTGGGCAAGCGTGAAAAACAAACAGAGACCGGTCAACCTCGACCTACAGACGATCAGCTTTCCTGTCACTGCCATTGCATCCATCTTGCACCGTGTATCAGGGGTAATCACCTTTGTTGCACTGGGCATCTTGCTGTGGATGCTTGGTACTTCACTCGCCTCTCCCGAAGGGTTTGAAACCGTGGTTGCCATCATGGACAACTTCCTGGTCAAACTCGTGCTGTGGGGGATCCTGACTGCGCTGGCATACCACATTGTGGGCGGCTTGCGTCATCTGGTTATGGATATGGGCTATTGGGAAGAGCTGGAATCCGGCAATCAGAGCGCCCGTGTGGCCTTCGTGATCACCGCGGTTCTGGCAATATTGGCGGGAGTGCTTGTATGGTAACCAATTCTGCAACCTTCGGGCGCAGCGGCGTACACGATTACATCCTGATCCGCGCCACCGCCCTCATCATGACCTGCTATGTCCTCTATCTGGTCGGTTTTGTCGCGTTCAACGACATCACCTACGAGGTGTGGACCGGCTTTTTCGCCAACACCTTCACCAAGGTCTTCACCCTGTTGGCTCTGCTGTGCGTATTGATCCATGCCTGGATCGGTCTATGGCAGGTGCTGACCGACTATATCAAGCCAGTGGGATTGCGCGGTGCGCTGCAGTTCGCGCTGGTCGTGGTGCTGTTTGTCTATCTGATGACGGGTTTCGTCGTGCTGTGGGGTGTGTAAGGTGACTATTCCAACTCGTGAATTTGATGCGGTCGTGATTGGTGCCGGTGGTGCCGGCATGCGCGCCGCGCTGCAGATTGCCCAGTCCGGCAAGAGCTGCGCTCTGTTGTCCAAGGTCTTCCCGACCCGTTCTCACACTGTCTCCGCCCAGGGCGGCATCACGGTTGCGCTGGGCAATGCCCACGACGACAACTGGCAGTGGCACATGTATGACACCGTAAAAGGCTCCGATTACATCGGTGATCAGGAAGCCATCGAGTACATGTGCAAGACCGGCCCCGAAGCCATCTATGAGCTGGAGAACATGGGCTTGCCCTTCTCCCGTTTCGACAATGGCACTGTCTACCAGCGTCCGTTTGGCGGTCAGTCCAAGAATTTCGGTGGCGAGCAGGCTGCCCGTACCGCTGCTGCGGCCGACCGTACCGGTCACGCCCTGCTGCACACCCTCTATCAGCAGAACGTCAAGAACAAGACCACCGTCTTCTCCGAGTGGTATGCGCTGGATCTGGTGAAGAACCAGGACGGCCACGTGGTGGGTTGTACCGCCATCGACATGGAGAGCGGTGAAGTCGTCTACTTCAAGGCCAAGGCCACCGTGCTGGCTACCGGCGGCGCCGGTCGCATCTACCAGTCCACCACCAACGCCCATATCAACACAGGTGACGGCGTCGGCATGGCGCTGCGTGCCGGGGTCGGCGTGCAGGACATGGAGATGTGGCAGTTCCACCCGACCGGCATCGCCGGGGCAGGGGTGCTGGTGACCGAAGGTTGCCGCGGTGAAGGCGGTTATCTGCTCAATAAAGATGGCGAGCGCTTCATGGAGCGTTATGCCCCCAACGCCAAGGATCTGGCCGGTCGCGACGTGGTGGCCCGCTCCATCATGATCGAGATCCGCGAAGGGCGTGGCTGCGACGGTCCCTGGGGCCCGCACATCAAGCTCAAGCTGGATCATCTCGGCAAAGAGGTACTGGAATCCCGTCTGCCTGGCATCTGCGAGCTCTCTCGCACCTTCGCTCACGTGGATCCGGTCAAAGAGCCGATCCCGATTATCCCGACCTGCCACTACATGATGGGTGGCGTGCCGACCAACGTGAATGGCCAGTGCCTGACTCAGGACAAGAACGGCAATGATGTGCCGGTAGTCGGTCTGTTTGCGGTGGGCGAGATTGCCTGTGTCTCGGTGCACGGCGCCAACCGTCTGGGCGGCAACTCCCTGCTGGATCTGGTGGTGTTCGGCCGAGCTGCCGGCATGCATCTGGTCAACACCCTGGGCGAGATGGATCACGGCCGCGATGCCTCCGAGTCGGATCTCGATGCCGCGCTGGCCCGCTTCAACCGCTGGGAAAATTGCCGTGACGGGGAAGACCCGGTGCAGATCCGCAAAGACCTGCAGCGCTGCATGCAGAACAACTTCTCCGTATTCCGCGAAGGTGCGGCGATGGCAGAAGGGCTGGCCGAGCTCAAGATTATCCGCGAGCGCCTCAAGTCAGCCCGTCTGGATGACACCTCCAAAGAGTTCAACACCCAGCGCATCGAGTGTCTGGAGCTGGACAACCTGATGGAGACGGCGTTTGCCACGGCGGTTGCCGCCAACTTCCGTACCGAGAGTCGCGGTGCTCACTGCCGCTTCGACTTCCCGGATCGCGACGATGAGAACTGGCTGTGCCACAGCCTCTATCACCCGGACACCGAGTCCATGACCCGTCGCGCTGTCAACATGTCACCCAAGACCCGTGAGGCGTTCCCGCCCAAGGTCCGGACTTACTGATTGCGGAGCCAGCCCTATGAACGTCACTTTCTCTGTCTACAGATACAATCCGGATGTTGATAACGTCCCCCATATGAAGGAATATCGTCTTGATATTCCTGAAGGTTCCGACATGATGGTGCTCGATGCACTGATCCAGTTGAAAGAGCTGGATCCCACACTCGCCTTCCGCCGCTCCTGCCGCGAAGGGGTCTGTGGATCTGACGGCATCAACATGAATGGCAAGAACGGTCTTGCCTGCATCACCCCGCTTTCCGATCTGCTGAAGAAGGGCAATAACGTGGTTATCCGCCCCTTGCCCGGCCTGCCGGTGATCCGGGATCTGGTGATCGACATGACCCAGTTCTACACCCAGTGGGAGAAGGTCAAACCCTTCCTCATCAATGAAGACAAATTGCCGCCCGTGCGTGAGCACCTGCAATCCCCCGAAGAGCGCGCCAAGCTGGATGGCCTGTACGAGTGCATTCTCTGTGCCTGCTGCTCCACTTCGTGCCCCTCCTTCTGGTGGAACCCCGACAAGTTCATCGGTCCGGCCGGGCTGCTTGCCGCCTACCGCTGGCTGGCTGACAGCCGCGATACCGCGACCACCGAGCGACTGGGTAATCTGGATGACGCCTTCAGCGTGTTCCGTTGCCACGGCATCATGAACTGCGTGAACGTCTGTCCGAAAGGCTTGAACCCGACCAAGGCGATTGGCCAGATCAAGTCGATGTTGCTCAATCGGGCTGTTTAGTATTCGGGCCGGCCAAGGTCGGCCCTGCTTCCGGACAGCCATCCCACCCGTGGCAGGATGGCTGTTTGAACCCTACAAGCTGCGTAGCAGTAACAAGAAGTACAAGGGATAGAAATGCATAACGGCGTGATGAAGGCCTGGTTGGAGTCATCTCACCTGGCTGGTGCGAATGCAAGCTACATTGAGGATTTGTACGAATCCTTCCTGGAAAATCCTGACTCCGTATCCGATGAGTGGCGCAGCCTGTTTAGCGAGCTGCCCCAGGTCAATGGCCATGCGGTTGAACAACCCCACTCCCAGGTCCGCGATTATTTCCGTCGTCTGGCCAAGGATCCCTCCCGTTACAGCGCGCCTGTCTCCGATCCGCAAGTGGATGCCAAGCAGGTGCGGGTACTGCAACTGATTAACGCGTTCCGTTTCCGTGGTCACCAGAATGCCAATCTGGACCCGCTCGGTCTGTGGCAGCGCGATACCGTCGCCGAACTGGATCCGGTATTCCACAACCTGCAGGGCGCAGACATGGAGGCCACCTTCAATGTGGGCTCCTACGCCATCGGTCGCGAGACCATGGTGCTCTCCGATCTCTACGCCTCGCTGAAGAAGACCTATTGCGGCTCCATCGGCGCCGACTACATGCACCTCACCTCGACCGAAGAGAAGCGCTGGCTGCAACAGCGTCTCGAATCCATTGAAGGGAAGGGGAGCTACACCCTCGAAGAGAAGACCCGCTTCCTCGACAACCTGACCGCCGCCGAAGGGTTGGAAAAATATCTGGGCGCCAAGTTCCCGGGGGCCAAGCGCTTCTCGCTGGAAGGTGGCGACGCCATGATCCCCATGCTCAAAGAGCTGATCCGTCGCGCCGGTGAGCAGGGCTGCAAAGAGGCTGTTATCGGCATGGCCCACCGCGGCCGTCTCAACGTGCTGATCAACGTGCTGGGCAAGCGTGCTCAGGACCTGTTCGACGAGTTTGCCGGCAAGCATGGCGAATCCTGGGGCACGGGCGATGTGAAGTACCACATGGGCTTCTCCTCCGACTTCGCCACCCCGGGCGGCAACGTCCATCTGGCACTCGCCTTCAACCCGTCCCACCTCGAGATCGTCAACCCGGTGGTCATCGGCTCGGTACGTGCCCGGATGGATCGTCGCGGTGACAAGGATGGCTCCAGCGTGCTGCCCATCACCATCCACGGTGACTCGGCCATGGCCGGTCAGGGCGTGGTGGCCGAAACCTTCAACATGTCTCTGACCCGTGCCTATGGCGTGGGCGGGACGGTGCGCATCGTCATCAACAACCAGGTTGGTTTCACCACCTCCTATCACCGTGACCTGCGCTCCACCGAATATTGCACCGACATCGCCAAGGCGGTGCAGGCACCGGTGCTGCACGTCAACGGTGACGACCCGGAAGCCGTGGTGCTGGTGACCCAGATTGCGCTGGATTATCGCAACACCTTCAAGCGCGACGTGGTGATCGAGCTGGTTTGCTACCGTCGTCACGGTCACAACGAAGCGGACGAGCCAAACGCGACTCAGCCCTTGATGTACCAGAAGATCAAGCAGCACCCGACCCCGCGCAAGATCTACGCCGATCAGCTGGTGGCCGAGGGAAGCATTGCCCAGGAGCAGGCGACAACGCTGGTCAACGAGTATCGCGAAGCGCTGGATCGCGGCGAGCGCGTAAGCAAAGAGTGGCGGCCGATGGAGCTGCACTCCGTCGACTGGACTCCTTATCTTGGCCACGACTGGAACATGGCCTATGACAGCACAGTGCCGATGGATCACCTCAAAGCCCTCGGCGAGCGGGTGAGCCAGTATCCGGCAACCCACGTGCTGCAGCGTCAGGTCGAGAAGATTTACGAAGACCGCCGTCTGATGGCCGCGGGCGAAAAGCTGGTGGATTGGGGCTTTGCCGAGACCCTGGCCTACGCCACCCTGGTGGACAAGGGGTCCCGCATCCGCTTTACCGGTGAAGACTCCGGCCGTGGCACCTTCTTCCACCGCCACGCCGTGCTGCACAACCAGACCGATGCCAGCACCTACACCCCGCTGTGCAACCTGCACGACGAACAGGGGCCGTTCGAGATTTACGACTCGGTACTGACCGAGAACGCGGTACTGGCCTTTGAATATGGCTACGCCAGCGCTGAGCCGGCCGGCCTCACCATCTGGGAAGCCCAGTTCGGTGACTTTGCCAACTGCGCTCAGGTGGTGGTCGACCAGTTCCTCTCCTCTGGCGAGCAGAAGTGGGGCCGGATGTGCGGCCTGACCATGCTGCTGCCGCACGGTTACGAGGGGCAGGGGCCGGAGCACTCCTCCGCCCGTCTGGAGCGTTATCTGCAGATGTGCGCCCAGCACAACATGCAGGTGTGCGTGCCCTCTACCCCGGCTCAGGTATTCCACATGCTGCGCCGTCAGGTGGTGCGCCCGATGCGCCGTCCGCTTATCGTGATGACGCCCAAATCCCTGCTGCGCCACCCGCTGGCGGTGAGCAAGCTCGAAGATCTGGCGGAAGGCACCTTCCAGAACGCCATTGGCGAGATCGACGCGCTGGATCCGAAAGCGGTCAAGCGGGTGGTCTTCTGCTCCGGCAAGGTCTATTACGACCTGCTCGACGCCCGTCGCAAGGCGGAGCAGAAGGATGTGGCGATCGTGCGGATCGAACAGCTCTACCCCTTCCCGGAAGAGGAAGTGCGCGCCATTCTGGCCGATTACAGCCACGTCACCGATTTTGTCTGGTGTCAGGAAGAGCCGCAAAACCAGGGCGCCTGGTACTGCACCCGTCACAACTACGATGACGTGCTGCCGACCGGAGCCACCCTGCGTTATGCCGGTCGCCCGGCGTCCGCCTCGCCGGCGGTTGGTTACATGTCCGTCCACGCCAAGCAGCAGAAAGCCTTGGTGGAAGATGCCCTTACTCTGGCCTAAGCCCTGAACAAGAAGTAACAAGGAACTGATTAGATGACTATCGAGATCAAGGTACCGGACCTGCCGGAATCAGTGGCGGATGCCACCATTGCCACCTGGCACAAGAAGCCGGGTGATCTGGTTGCCCGTGATGAAGTGCTGGTCGACATCGAAACCGACAAGGTGGTGCTGGAAGTGCCGGCACCGCAAGCTGGCGTGCTGGGCGACATCCTGCAGGCAGAGGGGGCGACCGTCCTCTCCCGCCAGCTGATCGCCACCATCAAGGCGGCTGCCGTGGCCGGTGAAGAGACCAAAGAGAAGCCGGCCGAAGCGGTTGCCGATGATGGCGCCGATGGCCTGAGCCCCTCCGTGCGTCGCCTGATCGGCGAGCACGACATCGATGTGGCCAAGCTGACCGGCACCGGCAAGGGCGGTCGCATCACCAAGGATGATGTGGAAGCCTACATCAAGGCGCTGAGCAAGCCTGCCGCAGCCGCTCCGGTGGCTGCTGCGCCGGTCGCACCGGTTGCCGCACTGGCCGGTCGCAGCGAGAAGCGGGTGCCGATGACCCGTCTGCGCAAGCGCATCGCCGAGCGTCTGCTGGAAGCGAAAAACACCACCGCCATGCTGACCACCTTCAACGAGGTCAACATGAAGCCCATCATGGATCTGCGCAAGCAGTACGGCGAGATCTTCGAGAAGAAGCACGGCATCAAGCTCGGCTTCATGTCCTTCTATGTGAAGGCGGTGGTGGAGTCCCTCAAGCGCTATCCGGAAGTGAACGCCGGGCTGGATGGTGACGACATCGTCTACCACAACTACTTCGACGTCAGCATCGCCGTCTCCACCCCCCGTGGTCTGGTGACGCCGGTACTGCGCGACTGCGACAACATGAGCCTGGCCGACATCGAGAAGGCCATCAAGGATCTGGCCGGCAAGGGCCGCGACGGCAAACTGACCGTGGATGAGCTGACTGGCGGCAACTTCACCATCACCAACGGTGGTGTGTTCGGCTCCCTGATGTCCACCCCGATCATCAACCCGCCCCAGAGCGCCATTCTGGGCATGCACAAGATCCAGGATCGCCCGATGGCCGTTGACGGCAAGGTCGAGATCCTGCCGATGATGTACCTGGCCCTCTCCTACGATCACCGTCTCATCGACGGGCGCGAATCGGTAGGCTTCCTGGTCTCCGTCAAGGAGCTCCTGGAAGATCCGACCCGCCTGCTGCTGGACGTCTGAGCAACCAACTGAAAGATAACGAGGGGCCCCCGAGGCCCCCACTCACAGGGGATTGAGAAACACGAGCCCCGGACGGAAATACCTACAACACGGATAGAGCATCTATGAATCTGCATGAATATCAGGCAAAACAGCTGTTTGCCGAGTATGGCCTGCCGGTCTCCGAAGGTTATGCCTGTGCTACCCCGCAGGAAGCGGCCGAAGCGGCCGACAAGATTGGCGGCAATACCTGGGTCGTTAAATGCCAGGTACACGCCGGTGGTCGCGGTAAAGCGGGCGGTGTGAAAGTGGCCAAGAGCAAGGATGAGATCCGTGCCTTCGCCCAGAACTGGCTGGGCAAGAATCTGGTGACCTACCAGACTGACGCCAACGGCCAGCCGGTCACCAAGATCCTGGTTGAATCCTGCACCGACATCGCCAAAGAGCTCTACCTGGGCGCCGTGGTTGACCGTGGCTCCCGTCGCGTGGTCTTCATGGCCTCGACCGAAGGTGGCGTGGACATCGAGAAGATCGCCCACGAAACCCCCCATCTGATCCACAAGGCCACCCTGGACCCGCTGGTTGGCCCGCAGCCCTATCAGGCGCGCGAGCTGGCCTTCAAACTGGGTCTGGTCGGCGATCAGATCAAACAGTTCACCAAGATCTTCTTGGGCTTGGGCCAGATGTTCCTGGATTGCGACTTCGCGCTGCTGGAGATCAACCCGCTGGTGATCACCGCGCAGGGCAACCTGCACTGCCTGGACGGCAAGATCAACATCGACGCCAACGCCCTCTATCGTCAGCCCAAGCTGCGCGAGATGCACGACCCGTCACAGGATGACCCCCGCGAAGCGCACGCTGCCCAGTGGGAGCTCAACTATGTGGCCCTCGATGGCAACATCGGCTGCATGGTCAACGGCGCGGGTCTGGCCATGGGCACCATGGACATCGTCAACCTGCACGGCGGCAAGCCGGCCAACTTCCTTGACGTCGGCGGCGGCGCCACCAAGGAGCGCGTGACCGAGGCGTTCAAGATCATCCTCTCCGACAGCAACGTCAAAGCGGTGTTGGTCAACATCTTTGGCGGCATCGTGCGCTGCGACATGATCGCGGAAGGCATCATCGGTGCGGTCAAGGAAGTGGGGGTCAAGGTGCCCGTCGTGGTCCGTCTGGAAGGCAACAACGCCGAGCTGGGTGGTATCAAGCTGGCCGAGAGCGGCCTCAACATCATTGCGGCCAAGAGTCTGACCGATGCCGCGCAGCAAGTCGTCAAAGCAGCGGAGGCCAACTGATGAGCGTACTGATCAACAAGGACACCCGAGTCATCTGCCAGGGTTTCACCGGCGGTCAGGGTACTTTCCACTCCGAGCAGGCGCTCTCCTACGGCACCCAGCTGGTCGGCGGCGTCTCCCCGGGCAAGGGCGGCACCACCCATCTGGGCCTGCCGGTGTTCAACACCGTCCGTGACGCAGTCGAAGCGACCGGTGCCACCGCCACCGTCATCTATGTGCCGGCACCGTTCTGCAAGGATGCGATCCTGGAAGCGATCGACGCGGGCATCAAGCTCATCGTCACCATCACCGAAGGCATCCCGACCCTGGATATGCTGGATGTGAAAGTGAAGCTGCAAGAGACCGGCGTGCGGATGATCGGCCCCAACTGCCCGGGTGTGATCACCCCGGGTGAGTGCAAGATCGGCATCATGCCGGGCCACATTCACAAGCCGGGCAAGGTGGGCATCGTCTCCCGCTCCGGCACCCTGACCTACGAAGCGGTCAAGCAGACCACTGACGAGGGCTTTGGCCAGTCCACCTGCGTCGGTATCGGTGGCGACCCCATCCCAGGCTCCAACTTTATCGATATTCTGGAGATGTTCCAGAACGACCCGCAGACCGAAGCGATCGTGATGATCGGCGAGATCGGCGGCAACGCCGAGGAAGACGCGGCCGCCTATATCAAGGCCCACGTCACCAAGCCGGTGGTCTCCTATATCGCCGGTGTTACCGCGCCTCCCGGCAAGCGGATGGGCCACGCTGGCGCCATCATCTCCGGCGGCAAGGGTACTGCCGCCGAGAAGTTTGCCGCGCTGGAAGATGCTGGCGTGAAAACCGTCCGCTCCCTGGCCGATATCGGCAAGGCTCTGCGCGAAGTAACCGGCTGGTAATTTTTGTTAGCCCGTTATCTCTAATAAAAATGCCGCCCGATGGGCGGCTTTTTTATTGTAATGGATAGGTTCTTCCTTATCGTAATCACGAATTTGCTTTTTGCGATTCGAACCTATAAGTCAATGCCAACTAGGATTGAGGTTTTTTAGGCTCTAATAAAGACTTTATCTTTCCTAATGAGTCAAGCGCTCCATCAAGTGTTTGATGAACAGGTGTCTTATCCCCATGCTTCTTATCTAATGTGTCTGATGCATTTTTTGATACGGCATCAATTGCCGCCTCAAGAAGTTTATTCATGAGTACAGGGGTTTCCTCACCTAATGCCTCAATTTGAGCTTTGAAGTTTTGGAATGACTTTGCCAAGGCTTCCTTATGTGCATACTCTTGTTGTAAACGTAATGCTTCACTTCTTCTTTTTGAAGAGAACAACGCCAGCCATATTACAGGTATAATGATAGGTGCTTTATATAAAATATTAGAGGCCAATGTCGTTAATTCTGGGATGTTATGAAACTTTATATAAAACCAACCAAGTTCTTGAGTCATTGATACAAGTGCGGTAAAAATTAAGCTGGCAATTGTACCGTAGAATATCATCGTGTTTTGAATAATCGGGCCATCAAAGCTGATTTTCATTTCTCTATATGCGCTTGCTAAACCAGCGCTAGTTGCACTGGGGAGTAAACTCTCTATT
>NZ_CAWNWX010000016.1:0-8889 GCF_963878195.1 Aeromonas sp. HMWF016 | reverse complement strand
GCCTACGAGATGAATGCGGCGCTCGGCACCCAGACCGACAGCCCGCAGGAGGTAGCCGAAGCGGCCATCATCGCCCTGTGCAACGAGACCCGCCGCAGCTGGCTCGGCTGGCCGGAGAAGCTGTTCGTACGACTCAATGCCCTGCTGCCCGGAATCGTCGACAAGGCGCTGGCCAAACAGCTGCCCATCATTAAACTCTATGCCCGCCAACAACCGGGCATGGCCGAGAGCGGCGCGACGCTGCAGCCCGATCTCTCACGCCCCATCCCGACCAAAAAGGAACTTTGATATGAACGTTGCGCTAAAATCCGCCACCTCCTGCGTCATCGCCCTCCTGCTTGGCTCGACCTGCGCCCAGGCAGCCACAGACGCCCTCGCCCCTATTCAGCAACAGTGGGCCGTCTGCCAGTACCAGCAGAGCGGCAAAGCGAAAGAGAGCTGCCTCGAAACCCTGAGCACCCAGGCCGAAGCGGCCAGTGCCAAGGAGCCATTTCGCACCGACCTGCTCATCTGGTCGGCCATCGTCAAGAGCACCTGGGCTGGCGCCAAGGGCGGACTGGGGGCGCTGGGGCTGGTGAAAGAGGCCAAGGCCAAGCTGGAGCTGGCCATCAAACAGGATCCCAAGGCGCTGGATGGCTCCGCCTATACCAGCCTGGGCTCCCTCTACTATCAGGTGCCCGGCTGGCCGGTCGGCTTCGGCGATGACGAGAAGGCGGAGCAGCTGCTTAAGCAGGCGCTGGCCATCAACCCGACCGGCATCGACCCCAACTTCTTCTACGGCGACTTCCTGCTGGATCAGGGCCGCAAGGCTGAGGCCAAAACCTATCTCGACAAGGCGATGGCAGCTCCAGCGCGCCCGGGCCGGGAAGTGGCGGACGAGGGCCGCAAAATGGAGATCCGCGAGCGGCTCGCCAAGCTGTAAAGTGCTGCCGTATCAGAGATCTATTTAAACTCTGCCCACCAGCTTGCATACTGGTGGGCAGAGTCGTTTCAAGGGGAATAACAATGCGGATCCTGCTGGTTGAAGATGATGTGATGCTGGGTGATGGCATGCAGGATGCCTTGCGCCACAGCGGTTATACGGTGGACTGGTTGCAACAGGGGTTGCCCGCCCTGACGGCACTCAAGAGCGACGAGTTTGCCGCCCTCATTCTGGATCTAAACCTGCCCGATATCGACGGCCTCAGCCTGCTGCGCAAGCTGCGCCGCGAAGGGCACCAGCTGCCGGTGCTGATCCTCACCGCCCGCGATGCCCTCGACGATCGGGTCATCGGCCTTGATGCTGGCTCCGACGACTACATGGTCAAACCCTTCGCCCTGCAGGAGCTCAACGCCCGCCTGCGCGCGCTGGTGCGCCGCAGCAAGGGGCAGGTGCAAGCCGTGCTGGAGTACGGGGAGATCCTCATCTATCCCGAGGCGCAGCAGGTCACCTATCGGGGCGAACCGGTCAAGCTCACCCCCCACGAATACAAGCTGCTGCAAGAGCTCATCAGCCAGAGCGGCCGGGTGCTCAGCAAGGAGCAGCTGCAACAGAGCCTCTACGGCTGGGACGAGGGGGCCGAAAGCAACGCGGTGGAGGTGCATATCCACCATTTGCGCAAGAAGTTCTACAGCGACCTTATCCGCAATATTCGCGGTGTCGGTTACATCATTCCCCAGCTTGAGCAGGCCAGCCGGAGTGTCACCCGATGAAAAAACCGCGCTCCATCCGCCGCTTTCTGCTCACCGGCATTCTCACGCTGGTGGGGCTCAGCCTCACCATCAGCGCCGTCATCGGCTATCTGGAGGCGAGCCACGAGATGGAGGAGCTGTTCGATGCACGGCTGGCACAGTCTGCCCGCATCACCGACCAGCTGCTGGAGCGCTATCTTGCCCAGCAAGGCGCGCTGCCAGCCAATGGCACCATCTATCAGGATTGGGAGGTGCAAAACCCCGACGAGTGGACCAAGGATCCCAGCTTCAATCTGAGCGGCGAGGATCGGGAACTCACCCCCTATGGTCACGAGTTCGAACGCAATCTCTACTTCCAGCTGCTCAACGACAAGGGAGTCATGCTGCTGCGCTCCCCCAGTGCCCCGGATCAACCGCTGGTCGAGCTCACCCGCGGTTTCAGCACAGTGAAAAAGGATCACCATCAGTGGCGCACCTTCACTCTCTACAACGAGGATGGCCGCACCTGGCTGGTGGTGGCCGAGCGGGATGACGAGCGCAGTGAACTGGCCAGCAAGATGGCCGCCCTTACCATGCTGCCCTTGCTGCTGACCCTCCCCTTTCTGCTGGTGCTGCTCTGGTGGCTCATCACCCGAGGTCTGGCCCCCCTGCGCCTGCTGGCACAAGCGATTAGCGAGCGCCACCCTGCCAACCTGAGCCCGCTCAATCTCAAGATCGGCGCCCACGAACTGACTCCGCTCACCAACGAGATCAACCGCCTGATGCATGCGCTGGCCGAAACCATCGAGCGGGAGAAGCAGTTCACCAACGAGGCGGCGCACGAACTGCGCACCCCGCTAGCGGTGCTGCGGATCCACAGTGAAAATGCCCTGAGCGCCGAGGATGAGGAGAGCCGCCAGCAATCGATGCACAAGATGCTGCAGGCCCTCGATCGCAGCGACCGGCTGATCCGCCAACTGCTAACTCAGGCCCGCATCGACAACCAGCAAGGGGTGGTGCAGAGCGAGCTCAACCTGAGCCAGTTGCTGCAAACCTCGCTGGCAACGCTGGCCCCCATCGCCCTGAAAAAGGATCAACAGCTCTCGCTGGAAGGGGATGAGAATCTGATGGTAATGGGTCAGGGCACCCTGCTCGATCTGCTGTTCAGCAACCTCATCGACAACGCGTTGCGCTACACCCAGGCCGGGGGCGAGATCACCGTCGAGGTACGGCAGGAGGGGCACAGGGTCAGGGTCGATATCCGCGACAATGGCCCCGGTATTCCGACCGCTGCGCTGTCACGGCTGTGCGAGCGCTTCTTCCGGGTCAATCCCCAGCAGGGGGATGGCGTCGGCCTTGGCATGGCGATTGTCTCGCGCATCGCCCAGCTGCACGGCGCCGAGCTTGATGTCCACAACCGGCCGGAGGGGGGGCTGGAAGTGAGTGTGTTCCTCCCCTTACCTCCGGCAAGATAAGCGATAAGCAAACAGCCCGCGATGCGGGCTGTTTGCTATCAATGACAATTTGGCTGCACGGTAAAGGTTCGGCTGGCATCCACCGGGCCGAGATCCGCCAGCAGGCGGCGGCCAAGCAGCACCGGATAGATCATGTCGCTGCGATCCCGCAGGGTGAACCACTCCTCGTACACCTTGTCCCCCAGACAGATGGACATGGTGACGGTCGGCCGCTGCTCAATGCCACCGGCGCCGCGGATGGTCACGCTCTGCTCCACCGGGCGCTCGAACTGCTGCTTGACCCGCTCACCGCTGTCGGCATCGGTCACATCCAGCATGAAGCGCACCCAGGGTTTCCCATCCCGTTTGAAGTGGACGAGGGAGCGCGCATCAAGAGAGGAGGTTAGCGCACCGGTATCGAGCTTCATCTTCACCGCCACACCGATCGGCATGATGAGCCCCTTCTCGACCCAGCCATAGCTGGTCGGTGTTGCCGCCAGTGCGCTGCCACAGAGCCCCCACAGGATGGCGGCACTCAACAATCTTTTGCCCATCACGATCTCTCGCCTTGTCGATATTGCGCCCAGATCTATCACAGCCAACCCGGGGGTCAACCCGATTTGTTGTGACCAGCCGGAACCTGCCCGGACAACCGCAACGGCAGACGACAGTCGGTGGCAGCAACAATGCCGGTTGCATGGGGTTGAAAACAGAGAGAAAAGAGGTAAACGGGGGGCAAGATAAGGTGCTGGATGAAGCTTGTGGCCAACCTCAGGTTGTGACGCCAAAGGCTACCACAACAATGAGCGAATTATCAGTCTTGTTCTGAAGGGATTTTTGCCTACACTGTTGTAAACCGGAGGGCCTGAAAACCACCGGTTTTTTTGCGCCTGCCGAAAATTTGCCACTGCAAAAGTGACTTTCAACAAGGCTCAATAAGGAATTTGTAATGCGTATCGAAGAAGACTTGAAGCTCGGTTTCAAGGATGTCCTGTTCCGCCCCAAGCGCTCTACTCTCAAGAGCCGTTCCCAAGTAAGCCTGACCCGTCAGTTCACCTTCAAACACACTCAGACCCAATGGCAAGGCGTACCCGTTATCGCCGCCAACATGGATACCGTCGGCAGCTTTGCCATGGCGCGCACGCTGGCCGGTTTCGAGATGATGACCGCGGTACACAAGCACTACAGCCTTGAGCAGTGGCAAGCTTTCGTCAACGAGACCGATCCGGCGCTGCTGGGCCATGTGATGGTCTCCACCGGCACCTCGGCTGAAGATTTCGCCAAGACCCGCCAGATCCTCGCCATGTCCGAAGCACTGCGCTTCATCTGTGTCGACGTGGCCAACGGCTACTCCGAACACTTCGTCGAGTTCGTGCGCAAAATTCGTGAAGCCTGCCCCAGCCACGTCATCCTGGCGGGCAACGTGGTCACCGGCGAGATGGTCGAAGAGCTGATCCTCTCTGGCGCCGACATCGTCAAGGTTGGCATCGGCCCGGGCTCCGTCTGCACCACTCGCGTCAAAACCGGCGTCGGTTACCCGCAACTCTCCGCCATCATCGAGTGTGCCGATGCGGCCCACGGCCTCGGCGGCCAGATCGTCGGTGACGGCGGCTGCACCTGCCCGGGCGATGTCGCCAAAGCCTTCGGCGGCGGCGCCGACTTCGTGATGCTGGGCGGCATGCTGGCAGCCCACGAAGAGTGCGGTGGCGAGATCGTCGATGTAGACGGCGAACCCTTCATGAAGTTCTACGGCATGAGCTCCTCCAGCGCCATGGACAAGCACGCCGGTGGCGTCGCCGAATACCGCGCCTCCGAGGGTAAAACCGTGCTGCTGCCCTACCGCGGCCCGGTCGAGAACGCTGTGCGCGACATTCTGGGCGGCGTGCGCTCCACCTGTACCTACGTCGGTGCCAGCCAGCTGAAAGAGTTGACCAAGCGCACTACCTTCATCCGGGTGCGTGAGCAAGAGAACAACGTCTACGGCAAGGAGTAACCTGCCGCAGACCGCCGTCACGCGCTGACGGTTAGAAGCCAGTCAACCGGTGTGCTACCCTGCGCACCGGTTTTTTTGCATCTGGGATCCCGAGCCATGACAACTCCCCTGCCCCCGTTTGACTGGGATATCTTCTGTTGCGTCGTCGACAACTTCGGTGACATCGGCGTCACCTGGCGGCTCGCTCGCCAGCTGAAGCGGGAGGGGAAAATCCCCACCAACGGCAATGAGGTACAGGTGCGACTCTGGGTGGACGATCTGGCCAGCTTTGCCCGCATCTGCCCCGGGCTCGACCCGGCGCAGGATGGCCAGTGGGTCAATGGCATCTATATCCAGCACTGGCATGAGACCCTGCCGACTGACATGACCCCGGCCAGAGTGGTGATCGAGGCCTTTGCCTGCGAACTGCCCGCCCCCTTCATTGAACGAATGGCCGAACTGATGGCGAGCCAACCCAAGCCCCCCTGCTGGATCAATCTGGAGTACCTCTCGGCGGAGAGCTGGGTCGAGGATTGCCACGGCCTCGCCTCGCCACAGCGAGTTGGCAACCAGAGCCTCAACAAATACTTCTTCTTCCCGGGCTTTACGGCTAAAACCGGCGGCCTTTTGTGCGAGCACGACCTCATCACCGAACGGGAGCAGTGGCAGCAAGATGAAGCGGGACTGGCAGCCTACTGGACCAGCCTCGGTTTGCCGCCCAGACAAGAGAACGAGCTGCGGGTCAGCCTCTTTACCTACGAGAGCGATGCGCTGCAAAGCCTGGTCGAGAGCTGGTGCCAAAGCACCACGCCCGTCACCCTGCTGCTGCCGCTGGGGCGCTCGCTACAGGATGTGCTGCGCGGCGCGAGCCTTGAAGATGCCATCACCACCGCCAAGGCGGGGGATCTGCTCCACTCGGGCAACCTCACCATCAAGCTGCTGCCGATGACCGATCAGGCCGGTTACGATCGACTGCTGTGGAGCTGCGATCTCAATCTGGTGCGCGGAGAGGACTCCTTCGTGCGGGCCCAGTGGGCGGCTCGTCCTTTCCTCTGGCATATCTACCAACAGGAGGAGGAGGCCCATCTGGTCAAGCTGGAGCAGTTCCTCGACCACTATCTTGCTGATCTGCCTGCCGATTGCGCCGAATGGCTGCGCCGCTTCAATCTGGCTCTCAACCGTGGTGAAGATTGCCGCGAACTCTGGGCCCAATGGCCGCAATACAGCGCGATTTGGCAGCAACATGGGCGACTCTGGTCACAGAAGCTGCTTCGGGATGGGGATCTCGTCACGAGGTTGGTGAAATTTCTGGAAAGCCGTATATAATCTGGCAGTTTTTATCCGTCCGTTTCACGAACAGGAATTTTTTACATGAAAACCGCTCAGGAAATCCGCGCTGGTAACGTAGTCATGATCGGCACCGAGCCGATGGTGGTCCAGAAGGCTGAATTCAACAAATCCGGCCGTAACTCCGCCGTGGTCAAAATGAAGCTGAAAGGCCTGCTGAACGGCAGCGCCACCGAGACTGTCTTCAAGGCCGACGACAAGCTGGACGTTGTTCAGCTGGAGCGTAAAGAGTGCACCTACTCCTACTTCTCCGACCCCCTGTATGTCTTTATGGACACCGAGTACAACCAGTACGACGTAGAGAAAGACAACCTGGGTGACGTGCTGAACTACCTGGTAGACGGCATGGAAGATCTGTGTGAAGTGACTTTCTACAACGAGAAAGCCATCTCCGTAGAACTGCCGACCACCATCGTGCGCGAAGTTGAGTACACCGAGCCGGCTGCCCGTGGCGACACCTCCGGTAAAGTGACCAAGCCTGCCCGTCTGAAAGGCACTACCTACGAACTGGCTGTAGCCGCTTTCGTAGAGATCGGTGACAAGATCGAAATCGATACCCGCACCGGTGAATTCAAGCGTCGCGTCAACTAATTGACCACGTTGAATTGATTGCAAAAAAGCGAGCCTCCGGCTCGCTTTTTTATTGCCTGTTTGCAGCCATAACGCCGCCCCCCTTCAGAAAATCGCGCCGCCGCCGCTAACCCAGATAACCGGGGGAGCACACTATGGCCAGATTATCCTTATCACTGCTGTTATTGACCATGCTGGCTGGCCATGTCGCGCAGGCGAGCGACGTTGCGCCGCCCATCGCAGAGCCACTCCCCCTCGATCACTGGCAAGCGAGCGACTGGAAAGGGCAACCCGAAGCCACCCAGATCGACAAACAGACGGTGCTGTTTGCCAAGCACGATAGCGACAACTATGTGGGTCTCGCCATCCTGCTGCCCGACTGGCAGCGCAGCGGTCAGCTCTGGCAACTGACCCGAGCCCTCAGCCAGCTGGGCTTTGATACCCTGCTGCTGCTCCCCTCTCCCCAACAGACCGAGCTCGACCCTGCCGCCGAGAAGAGAGCCAAGGAGAGCGACGCCTTTCGCAAGCAACTGGCCGAGCGGATCAGCAAGCTGGCCGATGCCAAGCTGCAGGAGGGGGGCTTCAAGCTGATCCTGGCGCAAGGCACCGGCGCAGCCTGGACTGCCAACCTTATCGCCAGCGAACAGCTGCCCGCCCCCGATGCGCTGGTGCTGCTCGATGGCTTCTTCCCCGACCAGCAGAGCAACCAGATCCTCGCAAAAGAGATAGCGCAGGGCACAATCCCTACTCTGGATCTCTATCAGGAGGATGGCGGCCGCTGGCCGCTGCTGGCGGCCGAGGCACGTCAGGCCGAGAGCCGCCGCAGCCACAAGCTCAACTATCGCCCCTACGCCCTGATGGAACTGGGCGAAACCCCCACCCGCATTCAGGGGTGGCTCAACCATCTGGGTTGGCTCTGACCCGCGCCACAAAGCGCGCGCAACATCACATCTGCCGGAGAAAGCCCACCCGCCATGGCGCGGCATACTGGCTCTGATGGCGCCCTTTTTGGCATCATGACGGTTCAAACCCGAATATGGCAGGAAGGTACATGCAGCAGATTGTGTTTCTCGACAGCGATACCCTGGATGCGGGCATCACCCTGCATCATCCCGACTTTCCCCACCACTGGCAGAGTTATCCCTGCACTGCCCCGGAACAGGTGGTCGAACGGCTGAAAGATGCCAGCATCGCCATCATCAACAAGGTACGCATCGGCGCCGCCGAACTGGCCCAGTTGCCGGAGCTCAAACTCATCGCGCTCGCCGCCACCGGCAGCGACAACGTGGATCTGGAGGCGTGCCGCGCTGCCAACGTCGGGGTATGCAACATCCGCAACTACTCGGGCCCCTCGGTGCCGGAACACGCCATGGCACTGATGCTGGCCCTGTCGCGCAACCTCTTCTGCTGGCGCCAGTCGCTGCTGGAGGGGCGCTGGCAACAGAGCGGCCAGTTCTGCTTCTTCGATCACAACATCATGGATCTGCACGGCAAGCAGCTGGGCATCATCGGCAAGGGGACACTCGGTCAAGCGCTTGGCGAGCGGGCCAAAGGGATAGGGATGACGGTGCGTTACGCCCAGAGCCAGATCGGTGGCAGCCATGACGAGGATCGATTGCCCCTCGACGAGCTGCTGCAAAGCTCGGATGTGATCAGCCTGCACTGCCCGCTCACCCCCTACACCCGCAACCTGATTGGCGAGCGGGAGCTGGACCTGATGAAACCGGGCGCCCTGCTGATCAACGTCGGCCGCGGCGGTCTGGTGGATGAGGAGGCGCTGCTACAAGCGCTGGCCAACGGTCGCCTCGGCGGCGCCGGTTTCGATGTGGCAAGCGTCGAGCCACCGCCCCCCGACCATCCCTTGATGAAGGCGCTGCAGTACCCCCACTTCATCCT
>NZ_CAWNWX010000015.1:4737-20916 GCF_963878195.1 Aeromonas sp. HMWF016 | reverse complement strand
AAGGTAGCCAGTGCCACCACCTGATGGCCCGCTTCGCGGGCATGGCAGAGGGCCTGCATGGCATCCTTGCCGCCGCTCCAGAGCACGATGACGCGAGACATGGGGGAGATTCCGCAAAGAAAAGAGGGGTCATGCTACCCAGAGTGCGGGCAGTTGCAAAGCCGGATGGTGTGCGCCACAAAAGCACAGGCCCCCGTGCGGGGGCCTGTGGCAGTGATTGATCAGCGATCTCCGGTCAGAGCAGGATGCTGGTCAGGATAAAGCCCAGCGAGCAGGAGGTCACCACCCCGATCAGCCCCGGAATGATGAAGCTGTGGTTGATGATGAACTTGCCGATGCGGGTGGTGCCGGAGCGGTCGAAACCGATACAGGCCAGGTCGCTCGGGTAGGTCGGCAGCACGAAGTAGCCGTAGCTCGCCGGCAGGAAGGCGATCAGCAGTTTCGGCTCCACACCCAGTGCCAGACCCATGGGGGCGATGGCGGTGAGGGCGGCGGCCTGGCTGTTCACCAGCTTGGAGATGAGGAACAGCACCAGCGCGTAGGTCCAGGGCTGGGCCTGTACCACGTGGGCCAGGGTCTCTTTGAGCAGCGGCATGTGGGCCTGGAAGAAGGTTTCGCTCATCCAGGCAACCCCGAATACGGAGAAGATGGCGACCATGCCCGCCTTGAAGACGGCGCCGTTGGCGATCTCGCCCGGCTTGACCTTGCAGCGCATCAGGATGATGGCACCGGCGATCAGCATCATCATCTGGATCACCAGGTTCATGGAGAGCGGGCCGGTTTTGTCCTTGATGGTGAAGACGGGGCGCAGCGCTTCATCGGCACCCAGCAGTACCACGGCAGCGATGGCGGCGAAGAAGATCCAGGTAGACCAGTAGGCCTCTTTCGGGAACTTGGTGTTGAGCAGGGTCTCGCCACCACCGTAGATGAAGGCGCGCTGCTCCGGATCCTGGATCTTGGCCTGGAACTCCTCGTCCTTGTCCAGATCCTTGCCGCGGCGCAGGCTCCACAGTGCTGCCACGATAACGCCGGTCAGGGAGGAGGGGATGGCGACCATCAGGATGTCGAGCAGACCATAGGCCTGACCGATACCGTGGCCAGCCGCCAGAATGGAGACCATGGAGACCACGGCAACCGATACCGGCGAGGCGCAGATCGCCATCTGGGAGGCAACGGATGCCACGGCCATCGGGCGCTCGGGACGGATATTCTTCTGCAGCGCGATGTCGGCGATGATGGGGAACATGGTGTAGACCACGTGGCCGGTACCGCACAGGAAGGTGAGGGTCCAGGTGGTGAGCGGTGCCAGGATAGTGATGTATTGCGGGTGACGGCGAAGCAGACGCTCGGCTACCTGCATCATCAGGTTGAGACCGCCAGCGGTCTGCAGGGTGGCGGCACAACCGATCACCGCCAGAATGGTCAGCATTACCTGCACCGGCGGTTCGCCCGGTACCAGACCGAAGACGAAGGTCAGCAGGAAGAGACCGATACCACTGATGAGACCGAGCCCCATGCCACCAAAGCGGGTACCGAGCAGCAAGCAGCCGAGTACCACCAAAAATTCCATCAAGATCATTCCATTACCTCGTGTGATTCAACCCATGTTGCCGCGGGTAGCCTGAACCATGAATTGTCATTGTCTGTTTTTAATTAGCCCAAAAGGGTTAGTTATTATTTTGCTCCCCTGCAAAAGTGAAAAAATTGAGTTACTTCAATAACTCGATGAATTTTTGATTAAACCACTTAAAAACCACCTAATAACAAATCCATCATTTTTTCATCCGGTTGCCATCCCTTAAGCAGGGGCATCTTGCCCGATGGGATGGTGCAAAAGCATGGATGAAGGGAGACAAATGAAAACGGGTTGCGGATGGTTGGCAGGAGGAGAAGAGGGGTAAAAAGGGGGCGCTTCGGATGTTTTTTTCGGCAGTGGCGGCCTTTTGCCGCTCATTCCGAAAGAGTCTTTATTTATCGGCCAGATAGCGGCGCTGGTACTCCTCGCTCAGTTTCTGGATATCGAGTCTGGCCAGTGCCTTGTCCACCCGCTGCTGCAATGCCTGTTGATCGGGGCGGAACATGATGTGCAGGCTCTTGTGCTCGAGGATCTTCGGATTGAACTGCAACTGCTCGGGATGTAGCTTGTCATCGTGGTGGATCAGCCAATAGAAGACATCCCGGTCGATGACGGCGAGGTCGAGCCGATCGCGCTGCAGCTTGCGCAGGTTGAGGTGATCACCATCCACGGCAAAGGTGTGGAGCTGCTGGCTCGCCATCATGGCGTCAAATTCGCGGGTGTTGACGTAGCCCGCCACCACGCCGATCCGGTAGGGCACCAGATCTTCAAGCCGTTGCCAGGGGATGGGCTTGCCCGCCTTCTGCGCCAGCCCCAGCACGCTGTCCCCCACGCTGGCTGAGATGCGCCACTTGTCGCTCTGGTTGTCGGCCAGATACTCGGGGAAGTAGCCGATATAGCCGTGGGCCGGATCGGAGGCGAGCCACACCGTCCGCTGCCAGGAGAAAAAATCGAACTCCACCTCCAGCCCCGCCTCGGCAAAGACGCGCTTGACGATATGACCGGTGAGGCCGCCATCGGGCAGGCTTTGGGTGGTAAACGGGGGCCACTCCAGCGTGGTCAGACGGACGGTCTCGGCCATTAGCCGCAGGGGAGAGAGCAGTAACAGTAACAGAAGCAGACGATATCCCATGGGCTACAGATCCCTTGTGCCGATTGATCCTGAGTATCGCCATAAAGCGGGCAATAAAAAAGCCGACCCGAAGGTCGGCTTTTCAGATCTGTGCGACAGGTTGTCGTTATCAGAATTCGGCGGTACGCGGGGTACGCGGGAAGGGGATCACGTCGCGGACGTTGCCCATACCGGTTACGTAGACCACCAGACGCTCGAAGCCCAGACCGAAACCGGAGTGCGGCACGGTGCCGTAGCGACGCAGGTCGCGATACCACCAGTAATCTTCCTGCTTCAGGCCCATCTCGGCCAGGCGGGCATCCAGTACGTCCAGACGCTCTTCACGCTGGGAGCCACCGATGATCTCGCCGATCCCCGGAGCCAGTACGTCCATCGCGGCAACGGTCTTGCCGTCGTCGTTGAGGCGCATGTAGAAGGCCTTGATATCTTTCGGGTAGTTCTTCACGACTACCGGAGACTTGAAGTGCTCCTCGGCCAGATAGCGCTCGTGCTCGGAGGAGAGGTCGATACCCCAGGAGACCGGGAACTCGAACTTCTTGCCGCAGTTCTGCAGCACTTCGATGGCATCGGTGTAGTCGATCTGGGCGAAGTCGGAGGCGACGAAACGCTCCAGACGGCCGATGGCATCCTTGTCCACGTGTTGGGCAAAGAACTCCAGATCGTCGCGACGCTCGGTCAGTACGGCGTTGAAGACGTACTTCAGCATGGCTTCCGCCAGCGCGGCGTTATCTTCCAGATTGTTGAAAGCCACTTCCGGCTCCACCATCCAGAACTCGGCCAGGTGACGGCTGGTGTTGGAGTTTTCGGCGCGGAAGGTCGGGCCAAAGGTATAGACCTTGGAGAGGGCACAGGCATAGGTTTCGGCGTTCAGCTGGCCGGATACGGTCAGGAAGGCCTCTTTGCCGAAGAAATCTTCGTTGTAGTCCACCTTGCCGGCGTCGGTGCGCGGCAGGTTTTCCATGTCCAGGGTAGAGACGCGGAACATCTCGCCGGCACCTTCGGTGTCAGAGGCGGTGATGAGCGGGGTCGCTACCCAGACAAAACCCTCTTCGTGGAAGAAGCGGTGGATGGCCTGAGCCAGGCAGTGACGAACCCGGGTCACGGCGCCAACGATGTTGGTGCGCGGGCGCAGGTGAGCCTGTTCACGCAGGTACTCGATGCTGTGGCGCTTGGCGGCCATCGGGTAGGTGTCCGGGTCTTCGACCCAGCCGACAACCTTGACTTCGGTGGCCTGCAGTTCGAACGCCTGGCCGCTGCCCTGAGATTCGGTCACGACGCCAGTTACTTCCACGGAGCAAGCTGTGGTCAGACGCTGCACTTCATTCTCGTAATTGGCCAGGGTATTGGGGACGACGGCCTGTACCGGATGGAAACAGGAGCCATCGGAAATGGCCAAAAATGAGATCCCCGCCTTGGAATCACGGCGAGTCCGGATCCACCCTCGTACAGTCAGGGTGGTGCCAACCGCATGTTTACCGGTCAGCACATCAACTACGGATGCGTGCGTCATCGAAATATTGTCTCCAGCTTGTTCTTTGCAGCGCTATGGGTCTGGCCCGGGCAATCATTGGCCCATCATGGCAGACTAAGCCGTTAATCTTACCCGCGCGGGTTTGATAAACAAGCAAAAATGTCGGACTCTGGTGGGGTTTTCGGCATGGTTCACCCGATATGGGGTCGCGGGGCAGGAGAGGCGAGTGAAAGATCGGCGGCAGGGGCCCGATTGGCTGACACGGCTGTTGCAGGGGCTGGTACTGCTCTGCTGGGGCGGCTTTATCGTGCTGCTCTCCCTCTATCACCACGCCCGTCCCGAGCGAGCTTACGGTTTTCTGGTCTATGGCGGCGCCAGCGTGCGGGCCGGATGGGATCCGTTTTTTACCCCCTGGCTGCTGCACGGGCTTTGGGGTTGCTGCTTGCTGACCCTGGTGGCGCTATTTGTTGGCCGCAAGCGCCATCGCCGCCGGGAGGACGCCCGTCACGTCCATCTGGCGATCCTCCTGCTTATCCTTATCGCCAGCCTGCTCTTCTACTATCTCTAGTCTTCTGGTTGGCCCGTATTGCGGGTCTGTTCATGATCCCGTTTGCTGCAAGCGGGACGCTTGCCAAGCTGACGCTCCACGCTGTCGAGCATCTGGTTGTAGGCCAGCGCCAGCCGGCCAATCTCGTCGCCATCGTCACCCTCCAGCCGGTGGCCGAAGTCATGCATATCGGTGGCTTCTTCCATCGAGCGGGTCAGCTGGTTGAGGGGGCGGACGATCCAGGTGCGGATGACCCAGAGGGTCAGCAGCAGCCCCAGCCCGAAGATGCCGGTGAGGATCAGCGCCGAGGTGAGGATATTCTGCTCGACCCGGGTAAAGAGGGAGTCGAGGGAGTAATCAAAACGGACGGCGCCGAGCACGGTATTCTCCGGCACCAGATGACAGCTGGTGCAGTCGGTGCCGCGAAAATCCTTCTTGGCCAGCAGCGGACGTGTCACCACCAGCCGGCTGTGCATGCCGTTGTGCACCACCTCCAGGCTCCCTTTGCCCGCCAGCGCCAGCTGGTCATAGTCATCCTTGCCCTGTTCAGCGGGGCGCCCCGGCCCGAACTGTTTGCTCACCGCGTCGCCACGGACGATGCGGGCATCCTCTACATGAGCGTGCTCGAGAAACTTGGCGCGCAGGGTATCGCGGGCATCCATCTTGCCGGTCAGCATCAGCATGTTGAGGCCGTCGAAGTAGGCTTCGGTCTGCTCCTGACTCTGCTCCTTGATGAGGCTCAGGATGAGATCGCGCTCGCGCACCGCCTGATAGGCGGCGGAGAAGACCAGTACCATGGAGAAGATGAAGAGCAGGAAAAAGTTGATTTTGGCAGCAATGGAGAGGCGCATGAGCAATCTTTCTTGATGGTAAAACCGCAGCAGTCTACCCCTCTTGGCGCCTCAGGTCTGGTGTTTTGCTCACATTCCGGCAAGTGAATGGGGAGTGAGGTGAATAAACTTGCTCTCTTTATATATCAAATGGTGATGCAACGAACGGGCGGCCGGTGAGGCCGCCCGCGAGGTGTTTTAAAACTCGCCTTCGGCGATGGCCTGACTGATGGCGCCGGTCAATATCCGCAGCTCCTCCGGGGTGATGACGAAGGGGGGCATCAGGTAGATCAGTTTGCCAAAGGGGCGGATCCAGGCGCCAAGCGATACAAATTTGCGCTGGATGCGCGCCACATCCACCCGCTCTTTCATCTCCACCACCCCGATAGCGCCGAGTACCCGCACGTCAGCAACCGCCGGGTGGAGGGTCAATTCCACCAGCTCGGTTCGTAGCTGATGCTCGATGGCGCGCACCCGCTCCTGCCACGGCGAGGCGAGCAGCAACTCGATGGAGGCGTTGGCCACCGCGCAGGCGAGCGGATTGCCCATAAAGGTGGGGCCGTGCATAAAGACGCCGGCCTTGCCGTCACAGATGGTGCGGGCGACATGCTCGGTAGTGAGGGTCGCCGAGAGAGTGAGGTAGCCGCCGGTGAGCGCCTTGCCCAGACACATGATGTCGGGAGTGATGCCGGCCCAGTCGCAGGCAAACAGTTGGCCGGTGCGGCCAAAGCCGGTGGCTATTTCGTCGGCGATGAGCAGCACGCCAAACTCGTCGCACAGGGCGCGCACCCACTGCAGGTAGCGGGGATGGTAGAAGCGCATGCCGCCAGCACCTTGCACGATGGGCTCAAGCACGATGGCGGCGATCTCCTCGTGATGATCCGCCATGAGTGTGGCCAGCTCCACCACGCACTGCTCGTCCCACTCGGCGTGGAAGCGACAGCTCGGCGCTTCGACAAAATGGTGCTCGGGCAGGAAGCCTTTGTAGAGCTCATGCATGCCGCCGTCCGGATCGCAGACGCTCATGGCGCCGAAGGTGTCGCCATGATAGCCGCTGCGCAGGGCGACAAATTTGGCCTTGGGCGTCCCCTTGGCATGCCAGTACTGCTGCGCCATCTTGAGCGCTACTTCCACAGCCACCGAGCCGGAATCGGCCAGAAACACCCGATCCAGCCCCTTCGGGGTAATCTCCACCAGCTTGCGGCAGAGCTCGACCGCCGGAGCGTGGGTGAGGCCGCCAAACATCACGTGGGACATCTTGCCGAGCTGGGCGGTGGCAGCAGCGTCCAGTTCCTGCACCTGATAGCCGTGCACGCAAGCCCACCATGAGCTCATGCCATCCACCAGTTCACGGCCATCGCTGAGGGTGATCTTCACCCCCTTGGCGCTGGCCACTTCATAGCAGGGCAGGGGGTGAGTGAGAGAGGTGTAGGGGTGCCACACATGGTGCAGGTCGAATTCTTGGTTGGTCATTTGTTGTTCTGTTGTCAATTGGTTTGATCTGGTCGGTGTTGACAGTCTACGCGCGCTCTCTACACTAGCCAACAATTTCAGCCACTTGGCTCTGCGCAGATCTCGATTCGCACGAGCCCGGCAGCGGGTTTTGCGCTCACTCTCTTGCAAAGACCTTTTGCAAGGATGGCGGGCGCAGGATCCCACCAATAACAACCGGAAGCCATGTATGAATGCTCTCACTACGGGCGGTCACGCCCTTCGTCATGACTGGACGCTCGCCGAGGTTCAGGCCCTGTTTGCCCTGCCATTCAACGATCTGCTGTTTCAGGCCCAGACCGTCCACCGCGCCCACTTTGACCCGAACGAAGTGCAGGTGAGCACCTTGCTCTCCATCAAGACCGGCGCCTGCCCGGAGGATTGCAAATATTGCCCCCAGAGTGCCCGTTATCACACAGGCCTTGAAGCCGAGCGGCTGATGGAGGTGGAGAAGGTGCTGGAGCGGGCCCGCGAAGCCAAGGCCAACGGCTCGTCCCGGTTCTGCATGGGGGCCGCCTGGCGCAACCCCAAAGAGAAGGACATGCCCTACATCATCCGGATGATTGAGGAGGTACGCGGGCTCGGTATGGAGACCTGCATGACGCTCGGGATGCTCACCGCCGATCAGGCGGTGCGCCTGGGCGCCGCTGGCCTTGACTACTACAACCACAACCTTGACACCTCGCCGGAGTTTTACGGCGAGATCATCTCCACCCGCACCTATCAGGATCGGCTCGATACGCTGGAACATGTACGCAGCGCCGGCATGAAGGTCTGCTCCGGTGGCATCGTCGGCATGGGTGAGCAGGCGAAAGATCGGGCGGGCCTGTTGATGGCGCTGGCCAACCTGCCGCGTCACCCGGAGAGTGTGCCCATCAACATGCTGGTCAAGGTGAAGGGGACGCCGCTGGAAAATCAGGAGAACCTCGATCCGTTCGAGTTTATCCGCACCATCGCCGTGGCGCGGATCATGATGCCGACCTCCCACGTGCGCCTCTCCGCCGGGCGGGAGAAGATGAACGAGCAGATGCAGGCGATGTGCTTTATGGCGGGCGCCAACTCCATCTTCTATGGCTGCAAACTGCTGACCACCCCCAACCCGGACGAAAACAGCGATATGCAGCTGTTCAAGCGGCTCGGCATTCGTCCCGCCCAGCGCGCCCAGAAGCCGGATCAGGTACAAGAAGAGGAGTTGCTGGCCGAGGTGAGCCGCCAGAGCGAACCAAGCGATCTCTTTTATGACGCCACCCGCCCCCGAGCCGGAGCCGCGCAGTCATGAACTGCCCTGTAGTAACGGGCCCCTTTGGTTTGGGCGCTGCGCTGGCCGAGCGCGAGCTGGCGGGTCTGCTGCGCAGCCGCATCGCGACCGACGGGGCGAGTGGCGGGCGGCTCAGGGTAGCGGGGCGCGACTACCTCAACTTTTCCGCCAACGACTATCTGGGGCTGGCGGATCATCCCGCCATCAAGGCCGCCTTCAAAGCGGGGATTGAGCGCTATGGCGCGGGCTCCGGCGCCTCGCCGCTGGTGACCGGTTACAGCCGTGCCCACCAAGAGCTTGAGGAAACCCTGGCCGAGTGGCTGGGGGTGGAGGCGGTGCTGCTCTTCAACTGCGGCTTTTCGGCCAATCAGGCGGTGCTTAAAGCGCTGCTCGGCAAGGAACACCTGCTGTGGCAGGACAAACTCAACCACGCCTCCCTGCAGGAGATGGGCAGTCAGCTCCCCTGCAAGATGAAGCGCTTTGGCCATAACGATATGGCGGCCCTTGAGCGGCAGCTTGAGCCCAATCGCGGACTGATTGTTTCGGAAGGGGTGTTCAGCATGGACGGGGATCAGGCTCCCTGGACTGAACTTGCGACATTGGCAGCCCGGAGCGGCAACTGGCTGATGATTGACGATGCCCATGGCCTCGGCGTGCTTGGGCCCGGGGGGCGCGGCACTCTGGCGGCGCAGGGGATTAACCCGGCCAGAGTACACATCCAGATGGGCACTTTTGGCAAGGCGCTCGGTGTGGCTGGCGCTTTTGTTGGCGGCAGTCGCGAGCTGGTGGAGTATCTGGTCAACTTCGCCCGCCACTATGTCTACAGCACCCATATGCCCGCCGCGCAGGCTTGCGCGGTCAGCAAGAGCATCGAACTGGTGCGCGCCGCCGATGATGCCCGTGCTCATCTTGGTCAGCTGATCGCTCGCTTCCGGCAAGGGGCACAGGCATTGGGCTGGCAGCTGGGGGCCAGCGATACCCCCATCCAGCCGCTGCTGGTGGGAGAGAGCAGTGCTGCCCTGCAACTGGCCGAGCGACTGCGGGATCGCGGTGTCTGGGCTGGCGCCATCCGCCCGCCCACCGTGCCGGTCGGTACGGCGCGGCTGCGCATTACTCTGAGTGCCGCCCACAGTGAACAGGATGTGGATCGCCTGCTCGATGCCTTGGGTGCCAGCCCTGCTGCGACAACGGTTGAGGAGGCTTGCCATGGCTGAGCGTTTTCAAACGGTCGACAAGGCCCAGCTTGCCCGTCGTTTCGGGGCGGCGGCTCGACACTACGACGCCCATGCCCGCTTTCAGCAGGCGGTGGGGCTGGCGCTGCTTGAGCTGATGAGCGCGGCTGGTGTACGTGAGGAGCGTCGGGGCTGCGGGCTCGATCTGGGCTGCGGCACCGGCTTCTTCCTGCCTCATCTTGCCACGCGCTGCGCCGGGCTGACCGGGCTGGATCTCGCCTCCGGCATGCTGGAGCAGGCGGCCCTGCGCGGCAGCGGCGCTCGGCTGGTGTGCGGCGATGCCGAGCAGTTGCCCTTTGCGGATAACTCGTTCGACTGGGTCTTTTCCAGCCTGGCGCTGCAGTGGTGCGAGCGACCGGCGCAGGCCTTCGCCGAGCTGCTGCGGGTGGTCAAACCCAGCGGCCAGATCTTCTTTACCACCCTGCTGGACGACTCGCTCTGGCAACTGCGCGCAGCCTGGCAGCAAGTAGATGGCCGTGCCCATGTCAACCGCTTCCTTGGCCTGCCACAATTGGAGCAGGCGTTGTTATCGGCGGGAGCCATTGCCCCGGGGCTTGAGTGCAGAAACTGGGATCTTGCCTATCTTGAATTGCCCCAGTTGTTGCGCGATCTCAAGGGGATCGGGGCAAATCAGATCAATGATGAGTGTGCCCGCAGTGCACCGGCCGGACTAAGCGGACGCGCCAGATTGCAGCGGCTTGCTCAGGCATATGAAGCATTTCGTCAGCCCGATGGCCAGCTGGTGGCCAGTTACCGGGTCTGTCTGGGCCGGCTCGGCAAACCTTGCTGAACCAGCCAGAGTATGAGGGGGAGGGGGCTTTGGGCCCTCTCCTGCCAAGGAGAGAGCATTATGAAGTCATTCTTTATCACCGGCACCGATACGGACGCAGGCAAGACGCTGGTGGCGCGCACCCTGCTGCGGGAATTCAGCGCACAGGGGATCCGCTGCGCCGGTTACAAGCCGGTCTCTGCCGGATGTGCCCGCACGCCCGAGGGGCTGCGTAACCTCGATGCCGTCCTGTTGCAGGAGGCTGCGAGCGTTCAGTTACCCTACGAGACGGTCAACCCCTATGCCTACGAGCCGCCGATTGCACCGCACATCGCGGCCAGCGAGGCGCGCCAGCCCATCAGCCTGCAGGGGCTGAGCGAGGGGCTGCGCAAGATTGAGCAGGCGGGAGCCGAGCTTGCCATTGTCGAAGGGGCGGGGGGCTGGTATCTGCCGCTGGATCGCAAGCACCTGCTGTCGGACTGGGTGAAGCAGGAGAACATGGCGGTGATTCTGGTGGTGGGAGCCAAGCTTGGCTGCCTCAACCATGCGCTGCTCACCTTTGCCGCCATCCGCAACGATCAACTGCCGGTCGCAGGCTGGGTTATTAATCGGCTGCACAGCTCGATGAGCCACTATCAGGAAAATCTGGACACCCTCAGGGGCTTGCTGCCGGCTCCATTTTTGGGGGAAATTCCCTTTATAAACAATCCGTTTGAAGCTAACTTGCAGGGCCGCCTCGATATCTCGCCGCTACTGTGACGGCATATTCAGCGAACATTCATCGAATCTCCCTAAAATGCCATCCATAACATGGTGATAGGGAGGTTCAATGAACCCCGGCCATGTCCGTTATTCTCACAAGGAGTCAATATGAAGCGAATAATACTATTCCTGGTGACCAACCTGGCCGTCATGCTGGTGCTGGGGGTGGTACTCAATATCCTGTTCTCGGTTCTGGGTATCAACAAGTCCAGTATTTCCGGCCTGTTGGTCTTCTGTGCCGTGTTCGGTTTTGGCGGTTCCTTTATCTCCTTGCTGATGTCCAAGTGGATGGCCAAGCGTAGCTATGGCGTCCAGGTGATCGAGCAGCCCCGCAACGAGACCGAGCACTGGCTGGTGAGCACTGTGGCCCGTCAGGCCCGTGAAGCCGGGATCCAGATGCCGGAAGTGGGGATCTACGATTCTCCCGAGATGAACGCGTTTGCTACCGGTGCCCGCCGCGATGACTCGCTGGTGGCCGTCTCCTCCGGCCTGCTCTACAGCATGAGCCGCGACGAGGCCGAAGCGGTGCTGGCCCATGAGGTGAGCCACGTGGCCAACGGCGACATGGTGACCCTGACCCTGATCCAGGGGGTGGTGAACACCTTCGTGATGTTCTTCGCCCGCATCGTGGCTGGGGTCATCAGCAACTTCTTCAGCTCCAACAACGATGAAGAGAGCAGCAGCACCGGCGGTTTTGCCTACATGATCACCGTGTTCGTGCTGGAGATGGTGTTTGGCGTGCTTGCCTCCATCATCGTCATGTGGTTCAGCCGTCAGCGTGAGTTCCGCGCCGATGCCGGTGCCGCCAAGCTGGCCGGTCGTGACAAGATGATCGCCGCCCTTGAGCGCCTCTCCCGCGGTGCCGAGCCGCAGCTGGAAGGCTCCATGATGGCCTTTGGCATCAACGGCAAGCGCTCCATGAGCGAGCTGTTCATGAGCCACCCGCCCATCGAGCAGCGTATCGCCGCCCTGCGCGGTTAATCTCGCCAGTTGCTACCAAGCAAAACGGCTGCCTCGGCAGCCGTTTTTTATTGTCCGCGTGTTATCGCGGCTCGATCACCTTATTTGATGACGAGGTCGGTCAGCGGCACGGCGCAGCAGGTGAGGATCTTGCCCTCGGCCCGCTCGGCGGCATTGATGGCGGGAGCGTCGGGATGATCCACCTCGCCCGAGACCAGCGTCTGCTTGCAGCTGCCGCAGATGCCGGCGCGGCAGCTCCAGGGTAGCTCCACCCCCTGCTTGCTGGCCTGATCGAGGATGGTGCCCTGATTGTTGCCAGCAAACTCCCGCTCGCCGATGCGCAGTTGCACTGCCTGATGAGCGCGGGACACCGAGAGAATGGCGCCGCCAAAGCTCTCCTGCCTGATGCGTGCGGTTGGTACGCCGCGCGCTGCCACTTTTGCCGCCGCGTCGGCCATAAAGCCGTGAGGGCCGCAGATAAACACCTCCCGTCCGGCCAACCCTTTGACCAGTGCGAGATGCTCATCGCCGAGCCGCCCTTTCTGTCCCTGCCAGTGACTGTCCGGCTGGCTCAGGATAATGGTGAGGGTCATCCCCTGCTGCGCCATGGCGTGCAGCTCGCTGGCAGTGGGAATATCCGCCTCGCTGCGGCACAGGTGCATAAAGTGGACATCGCCGAGCTCCCCGCGCAGGGCCAGAGTTCGGGCCATCGCCAGCATGGGGGTGACGCCGGAGCCTGCCGAGAGCAGCAGAAGCGAGCGCTCGGCACCAAGGTGAAACTCGCCAGCTGGCGTGGCGGCCAGCAGGGTGTTGCCCACCTGCATCTGCTGGTGCAGCCAGTGGGAGATGCGACCACCCCCCACCTTCTTGACGCTGATGCTGTAGCGCTCCGGCCGATCCGGTGTGGAGCTCAGGGTATAGCGGCGCTGAACCCGCTCGTTTTTGATATCGAGGCTGATGGGCAGATGCTGGCCAGGCAGATAGTCGGGCAGCGGTTCGCCATCGGCCGCCTCGAACCAGAAGGTCTCCAGATCTCGTGCCAGAGGTTCGCGGGCCACGCAGATAAGCTCGCGCTTTTTCGGTGCGCCGTCAGGATAGGGGGCTGGGCGCTTGCGCTCCAGTACCTCGATCTCGCTACCCGCTTCAATCCACCCCTCGTTCAGGGCGATCAGGTTCTGGCCGAAGTAGACCTCGCCATCCTCGCCGCGGCGGTAACGGGTAAGGGTCGCCAGCGGCTCTTTGAGGGCATTGAAGCGATCGGTGCCCGCTTCCACCGTGGTCATGATGCAGCGACTGCAGGGCTTGGCGACCTGAAACTCAACCTCGCCGATACGGATGCGCACCCAGCTGTCCTCCTCGAAGGGGCGGGTTCCGCTTGCCACCAGATTGGTGCGAAACTGGCTCATCTGGTGCAGCGCATCGGAGCGCAGATTGAGATCATCCAGCGAGGCCTGACTTATCAGCAGCAGCGGATAACCGTCGGCAAAGCTGACCCGGGTGCCGGTCTTCTCGCGAAAGCGGTCGGACTCTGCGCCAAGCCAAAGCAGCACTACCGGTTCGTCAGCCACCCGGCTCAGCCAGCTGTCGGCAATGAGGGTTGTATGCAGGGCGCTGAAGCGGTCGCCCCAGACCCCTGTCGCTTGCGGGGCACGGCTGAAGTCGGACTCTTGCAAGGCGAGCGGCTCGAACCCCGGATAGTTCAGTTGCAGGCCACCTGCAACTGGAGTTGCAACCACCTGCTGCAACTGGGGGTGGGTACGGGCGGTGATGAAGGTGCCATCAGGCTTGACCACCATGTAGCGGCGATCCCCTGCGAGCCCCTCCTGGGTGACCCGGGCACGGGACTGGGGCATGCCCGCGGTCGATTTGATGGGGTAGAGGTGAATGCTGTCTAGCCTTGGCATCTTCGTATCCTTGTGACGCGGCGCTTTCGCCTGGAAAAAGGGGAACATAACGGTTCCGCCCGCGAGGGGCAATCTCTTTGCGGGGCGCAGAGATGCGGGTTCGATAGATGCAGTTTTTTTTGCAAAAAATCGCAGAGGGGCAACCGGGCTATCCGGTTTTTGCCCGCTCGGCCGCAACCTTGGCGAGGTAAGGAGTGGAGTCAAGCGGGAAAGATGTTATCTTGGTCACGTTCTGTTTAAAACCACCCATTAAATGCAACATTTTTTGATCCTGATTCGCTAATCAGTACAAAAAAGCCGCCATTATCGACTCAGTTCCCAGTTTCTAACGCTTTCGCTTCTTCCTCATCCGGCCACCGTCCGCCTCGGCTAAACGGTATCAAGCGCCATCGGGTGGGGCCTGTCACACAAAAAGAAGAAAGCAATGTATGAGCAAACAACTGGACATGACCCCATTGCCGGATCTCTCCCTGAAAACGGGAACAGGCCCGGTGCGTACCCGGCTACCCGTCTGGCGGCCGGCCCTGCCACCCTGCAATCACGCCTGCCCGGCCGGAGAAAACATCCAGGCCTGGCTCTCTTTGGCGCAGGCCGGTCGCTTTGAAGCGGCCTGGCAGACCCTGATCGAAGAGAACCCCTTGCCCGCCATTCATGGCCGGGTCTGCTATCACCCCTGCGAGAGTGCCTGCAACCGTGGACAGGTGGATGACGCCGTCTCCATTCACGCCATCGAACGCTTCCTCGGCGACGAGGCGCTGGCCAAAGGTTGGCAGCCTGCACCGCCTGCCCCTGCCAGCGGCAAGAAGGTACTGGTGATCGGCGCCGGGCCCTCCGGCCTCTCCTGCGCCTGGCACCTCAACCGGCTCGGCCATCAGGTGGAGATCCGCGAAGCGGGGCCACTGGCGGGCGGTATGCTGCGCTTCGGTATTCCCGCTTACCGTCTGCCTCGCGATGTGCTGGATCGGGAGGTAGCCCGTATCGTGGCGGCCGGAGTGACGCTGACCCTCAACCACAAGGTGGAGGATGTGCTGCGCGAGCGCGACGAGGGGGGCTTTGACGCCGTCTTTATGGCTATCGGCGCCCATCTGGCCAAGCGGGTCGATATTCCGGCCCGGGAAGCGGGCAAGATCCTCGATGCGGTGAGCTTCCTCGAACAGGCCAGTCTGGCCGAAGAGCAGGGCTTGCCGCCCCCCAAACTGGGACGGCGGGTGGCCATCTACGGCGGCGGTAACACCGCCATGGATGCGGCTCGCACCGCCCGCCGCCTCGGCGTGGAAGAGGCGATGATCATCTACCGCCGTGACCGGGATCATATGCCGGCTCACGCCTTTGAAGCCGACGAGGCCGAAGAGGAGGGGATCAAGATCAACTGGTTGCGCACCATCCGCCAGCTCGACAACACCAGCATCGAAGTGGAAGTGATGACCCTCGACGAGCAGGGCAAGCCGGTGCCCACCGGCAAGTTTGAAACGCTGGAGGCGGACTCCCTGATCCTGGCGCTCGGTCAGGAAGTCGACCTCTCGGTGCTGGAGAGCATTCCCGGCGTGCGGGTCAACAAGGAGGGGGTGGTGCAGGTTGGCGAAAACCTGATGACGGATGTGCCCGGCCTCTTTGCAGGCGGCGACATGGTGCCCTCCGAGCGCACCGTTACCATCGCTACCGGCCACGGCAAGAAGGCGGCGCGCCACATGGATGCCTGGCTGCGCGGTCGCCACTATCACAAACCGCTCTCCTACCCGCTGGTGGGGCCGGAGCAGTTGCAACTCTGGTTCCAGACCCATGCCCCGGCCAGCAGCCAGCCGGTCAAACCGCCCTCGGCGCGGGACGACTTTGGCGAGATCATCGGCGGGCTGGATGAGGTGGCCGCCCGTTACGAGGCGGCGCGCTGCTACTCCTGTGGCAACTGCTTCGAGTGTGACGGCTGTTACGGCAGCTGCCCCGAGCAGGCCATCGCCAAGCTGGGGCCTGGTCTGGGGTATCAGGTAGATGCCGAGCGCTGCACCGGCTGCGGTGCTTGTCATGACCAGTGCCCTTGTCACGCTATCGAGCTGCGCCAACCGGAGGAGTCCCAATGAAACATGAACTGATCATGGTTGACGGCAACGAAGCCGCGGCCCGGGTGGCGTACCAGCTGAGCGAAGTGTGTGCCATCTACCCCATTACCCCGAGCTCGACCATGGCCGAACTGGCCGATGCTTGGGCGGCAGAGGGGCAGACCAACCTGTGGGGCAACATCCCCACGGTGGT
>NZ_CAWNWX010000015.1:0-4691 GCF_963878195.1 Aeromonas sp. HMWF016 | reverse complement strand
CCTTCACCGCCAGTCAGGGACTGATGCTGATGCTGCCCAACATGTACAAGATCGCCGGTGAATTGACCTCGGCGGTGTTCCATGTGGCGGCCCGTTCGCTGGCGGCGCAGGGGCTGTCGATCTTTGGCGACCATCAGGATGTGATGGCGGCGCGCAGCACCGGCTTTGCCATGCTTGCCTCCGGCTCGGTGCAGGAGGCGCAGGATCTGGCCTTGGTCGCTCACAGCGTCACCCTGCAGTGCCGGGTGCCCTTTATCCACTTCTTCGACGGCTTTCGCACCTCCCACGAGGTGAACAAGATAGTCGCGCTGCACAAAGATGAAATTCGCGCCCTTATCGACAACGACTGGGTACGCGCCCACCGCGCCCGGGCGCTCAACCCGGATCATCCGGTGATGCGCGGCACAGCCCAGAACCCGGATACCTACTTCCAGTCCCGCGAGAGCGTCAACCCCTTCTACGAAGCGGTACCGGCGCGGGTGCAGCAGTGCATGGACAACCTGGGCGAGCTGACCGGCCGTCACTATCGGCTGGTGGAGTATCACGGCGCGCCCGATGCCACCGACGTCATCGTGCTGATGGGCTCGGGGGCGGCCACTGCCCGCACCACCGTGGATTGGCTCAACTGGCAGGATCGCAAGACCGGGGTGCTGATCATTCGCCTCTATCGCCCCTTCCCGGTACAGGCGCTGCTTGATGCGCTACCGCAGAGCGTGCGGCGCATGGCGGTGCTGGATCGTACCAAGGAGCCGGGCGCCGGTGGCGAGCCGCTGCTGCTGGATGTGCAGAGCGCGCTGATCGACGGCTTGCAGCGCGGCCTTATCAAGCGGCTACCCTGGCTCAGTGGCGGTCGCTATGGCCTCTCTTCCAAAGAGTTCACCCCCGCCATGTGCGCTGCCGTGTTCGAGGAGCTGGCATCCGATGCGCCTCGCCCCCGCTTTACCGTGGGGATAGTGGATGATGTGTCGGGCCTCAGTCTGGCATGGCATCCCATCGGTGATCTTGAGCCTGCCAGCCGGGTGCGGGCGCTGTTCTTCGGCCTTGGTGCCGACGGCACGGTGGGCGCCAACAAGAACAGCATCAAGATCATCGGCGAGCTGGAGGGCTTCCACGCCCAGGGCTACTTCGTCTACGACTCCAAGAAGTCGGGCTCGCGCACCGTCTCCCACCTGCGCTTTGGCCCCGAGCCCATCGATGCCCCCTGGCTTATCGAGCAGGCGAGCTTTATCGGCTGCCACCAGTGGGGTTTTGTCGAATCGGTCGATCTGCTGGAGCATGCCGCCGAAGGGGCGACCCTGCTGCTCAATGCTCCCTATGAGCCTGACCGTGTCTGGGCCGAGCTGCCCGAGCGGCTGCGTGCCCGTATCCGTGCCCTCGATATCCGCCTCTACTGCATCGATGGGGATCGGGTGGCCGAGCGCAACGGCATGGGCAATCGCATCAACACCATCATGCAGACCTGCTTCTTCGCGTTGGCTGGCATCTTGCCGCGGGATGAGGCGATTGCGCTGATCAAGGAGAGCATCGAGAAGAGCTATGCCCGCAAGGGGCCCGAAGTGGTCGAGCGCAACTTCGCGGCGGTGGATGACACCTTGGCCCACCTCCATCAGGTGGCCATCCCGGCTGGTGAGGAGCAGATCAGCGACTATCCGCTGCCATTGGCTCCCGGCGGCAGCGAGTTTGTCCAGCGGGTCACCGGCGAGATGCTGGCGGGGCGTGGCGATTTGATCCCCGTCTCCATGCTGCCGGTGGATGGCACTTACCCCACCGCCACCAGCCGCTTCGAGAAGCGGGATATAGCCCGCGAGATCCCGATCTGGCACTCCGATATTTGCATCCAGTGCGGTAACTGCGTCTTTGTCTGCCCCCACGCGGCGCTGCGGGCCAAGTTCTACCATCAGGACTGGCTGGCTACCGCCCCCGAGGCAGCCCAATCGGTGCCCGTCACCGCCAAGGGGTTCCCCGACAGTCGCTACACCTTGCAGCTCTATCCGGAAGATTGCACCGGCTGTGGCCAGTGCGTGCAGGCTTGTCCGGTGCGGGCCGGGGCTGATGAGGAACACGAGGGCGAGCGCGCCATCACCATGATGGACAAGGCACCTCATCTCGCTGGCCAGAAACAGGCGCTGCGCTGGTTCGAGAGCCTGCCCTGGCCTGCTCGCGAGCGGGTGGATTTCTCCACGGTGCGCGGCACCCAGTTCCTCGAACCCCTGTTCGAGTTCTCCGGTGCCTGCGCTGGCTGTGGCGAGACCCCCTATCTCAAGCTGCTGACCCAGCTGTTTGGCGATCGCATGCTGGTAGCCAACGCCACCGGTTGCTCCTCCATCTATGGCGGCAACCTGCCGACCACGCCGTGGGCCAAGAACGGTGAAGGGAAGGGACCAGCCTGGTCGAACTCCCTGTTCGAGGACAACGCCGAGTTTGGCTTTGGTTTTCGTCTCACCGCCGATCAGCATCACGGTCAGGCGGTGGCGGCCCTCGAAGCAATGAAGGGGGAGCTGGGAGCTGAGCTGGTCGACACCCTGATTAGCGCCCCGCAGCGGCTGGAGTCGGAGATCCGTGCCCAGCGCACCCGGGTCGCGCAAGTGCGGGAGCGGCTGGAAGAGGTGAGATCCGGCAAGGCCCGCGAGCTGTTGTCGCTTATCGATCAGCTGGTGCGGCGCTCGGTCTGGATTATCGGCGGCGATGGCTGGGCCTATGACATCGGCTCATCGGGGCTCGATCATGTGCTCGCCTCCGGGCGCGATGTGAACGTGCTGGTGATGGATACCGAGGTCTACTCCAACACCGGTGGTCAGATGTCGAAATCGACCCCGCTCGGTGCCGTCGCCAAGTTCGCGGCGGGGGGCAAGACGCTGGCCAAGAAGGATGTGGCGTTGCAAGCCATCTCCTACGGCAACGTCTATGTTGCCCGCATCGCCTTTGGTGCCAATCCGCAGCAGGCGCTGCAAGCCTTGCGTGAGGCCGAGGCCTATCCGGGCCCGTCGCTTATCATCGCCTACAGCCACTGTATCGCCCACGGCATCGATATGGAGTTTGGCCTGACCCAGCAAAAACGGGCCGTCGCCTCCGGACACTGGCCGCTGATGCGCTACAACCCGGTATTGCGCAGTGCGGGGCAGAACCCCTTCAGTCTCGACAGCCTGCGCCCCTCCATCCCCCTCGCTGAATACCGGCAGGAGGAGACCCGTTATCGGGTGCTGGCCCAGAGCCATCCGGAGGAGGCCGAGCGGCTGATGCTGGTGGCGCAAAAAGTGGCGTGGCAGAAGTGGGCCACCTACGAGGAGATGGCCACCCGCGAGGCCAGCCATTTCCATCCGCTGGTGTGATGATTAGGTGAAATAGGTATGACAAAGCGGGCCATTGGCCCGCTTGGTTGTATTGGAATAGAATCACACTGATTTCATAGATCATATATCACTGCGAGCTCAGCTGCTGTGGTAATAATAAATTCAGTGTTAGTTGCAAAAATATTCTTTAAACTCATATCGGATATGCGGAATGGTGTCTTGAAAGTTGCGATGAAATATTTTTGTGCTTTATAAAATAGATGGCTTTGTATTGAGGTGAAGACTTCTTTTTTAAAAGCACGACTCAGTCTTTCAGTGGTATGTTTTTATCGCCAAGCTTTAAAAATTAATGTAATGCTGTTTTTAAGGGAGTGTTTAATATATGGATGTTTTTGTTGAGTCAGCTAGGCTGGCAGAAGAGTTGAGTAAAGTGATTGATTGCCCACTTTTTGACAATTCCGATAGAGTTATTACTAGTGATGTAGCATGTAGCTTATCATTGGAACATTGGCATTCAATAAGAGTAACTTTAGAGCTTGGCTATTTACCTTCTGCTCTTGTCGTTCATAGGTCTCAATTTGAATCGATAGTTCGTTCCATTTGGTTGTTATATAGCGCTTCAGATGCTCAGTTAGCAAAGCTGAGTGTTGAATTGACTTTAGAGTCGGAACAAGCAGCGAAAAACATTCCACAAATGTCACAAATGATGGATGCACTAGCAAAGGATGCTCCTATAGAAGCATTCAAGGCACTTTCTCGCTTCAAGGATCATTCATGGAAAGCTTTAAACTCTTATGTACATGCAGGTATCCATCCTATTCGAAGGCATAGTGAAGGATATCCAGTAAAGCTAATTCATGATGTGCTCAAAAATGCAAATGGATTAGCTGTTTTAGCTTGTATGCAGTCTGTTGTATTATCTGGTCGGCAGCCACTGCAACGTGAAATATTGAAGTTGGCAGAAAAAAGAGCAATTTGTATGCCTCCGATATTAAATAATCTCTAAAAATTTTCTGAGTTAAGTTCTGTGAGTGTAGCTTTTGCTCTTTTCTCTGTCCCTCAGGCTGACCGAGCGAGGGAAGCGATGTGGGGGAAAATATGAATCCTGGTGTTGCTAGCAGATAGACAAATACCGCCGTCTTGGTGGCATTTGTCTATCTGTAGGCTGTAGGAAAGTTGGCCAAGGCTTTCTTTTCTCTCCAAGGCAGGTAAGCTGCGGGGCAAATAGCGTCAAGCAGGAGAAGGGACGATGACAGAGCAACATATCGCCGGGACGATCGGCATTCTGGGGGCGGGGTGGCTGGGGCTGCCGCTGGCGCGGGCCCTGCTGGCGGCAGGCAAGCCGGTGGCGGTGACGGTCAGCAGCGCCGAGAAGGCGGCCCGTCTGCAGGGGGAGGGGAT
>NZ_CAWNWX010000014.1:0-18296 GCF_963878195.1 Aeromonas sp. HMWF016 | reverse complement strand
GCCTGCTCTGGCTGCTGACTCTGCTGCCCTGGCGCAGCCAGATGTGGCTGGGTCGCCGGCTTGGTCATCTCGCCGCCAAAGTGCTCAAATCACGGGTGAAGATTGCCCGTCGCAATCTGGAGCTGGCGCTGCCGGAGTTGACTCTGGCCGAGCGCGAGAAGCTGCTCAAGCAAAACTTCGAGAGCGTGGGCTGCGCCGTATTCGAGGTGGGTATCGCCTGGTTCTGGCCGGACTGGCGGATGCGCAACCTGATGAAGGTGGAAGGGGAAGAGCATGTCATTGCCGCCATGGAAAAAGGTCAGGGCATGCTGCTGCTCTCCTGCCACTTCCTGACGCTTGAACTCAACGCCCGCTGTTTCGGGCTGGTTCGCCCTGGGGTCGGCGTCTATCGCCCCAACACCAACCCGGTGCTGGAGTATGCCCAGTATCACGGTCGCTGCGCCTCCAACAAATATCTGGTAGACCGGATGGATGTGAAGGGGATGATCAAGGCGCTGCGCAACGGCGACGCCCTCTGGTACGCGCCGGATCACGACTATGGCTCCCACGCCAGCGTGTTCGTGCCCTACTTCGCGGTGGAGCAGGCGGCCACCATCACTGGCACCGCCACTCTGGCGCGGGTGAAGAACACCGTCACCCTGCCCTGCTACAACATCCGCACCAGCGAGGGTTACACCCTGCATATCGGGGCGCCCCTCGCCGACTACCCCAGCGGGGATGACATGGTCGATGCGGCTCGCGCCAACCGCGAGATTGAAGCCGCGGTGCGCAAGGCACCTGAGCAGTATATGTGGCTCCATCGCCGCTTCAAGACCCGCCCCTCCCCCGAGGATGCGGGTTTCTACTAAGCCGCAGCCCCCGACTGGGGCCAGATCGCCAAAACCGACAAACCGCCTGCTGGCGGTTTGTTTTTATCTGCTGTCAGCCCTGTGCGACAAGCAAGATCCCCCTGCGTCAACCGCACCATAACCTGCTGCACGAACCTCCTGCACGACCTCCTGCAATCTGCCGATCATCTCCATCAACCGGCCACAAAAGAGCCCTCATCACTGCCTGCAAAAACTGAAAGAGGGTTACAAAACTATTGACTCATTGGTGAGTAGAGAGAGATTTCGATAGATCCATCGTCACTACCCGCTGATGAGTTATTGAGTGATTTGCCCCATTCGAATACAAAAACTGAATTTGTGAAGTAAATCACTTTTACGCAAAGGCACGGCAAAGCTGAGTTGGTGATCTAAATCACAAAAAATGGTCATTAAAAATAGAAAAGATCGAAATGTAGCCGAATTACAGCGAACGAATGTGATCTTCATCACTGGTTGGAGAGGGTGTATGACGGGGTATCTGAGATGTGGATCACAAGACACCCCGTTTTCAGCCTAATTTGATCGCAAGCTGGTAGATTGAAGTTGCTTAGACGACAGGGATGGAGGTTCGGCAAAACCGGCCATCCCGAACTACCACTTTTAATCAAACAGGCTTAAAACGGGGTCCCGACATGTTATCACCGGATACCAAAGTCAAGATACAGAATTTTGGACGCTTCCTGTCCAATATGGTCATGCCCAACATAGGCGCCTTTATCGCCTGGGGCTTTATTACCGCCCTCTTTATCCCCACCGGCTGGCTGCCCAATGAAACCTTGGCCAAGCTGGTCGGCCCCATGATCACCTACTTGCTGCCGCTGCTGATTGGCTACACCGGCGGCAAGCTGATGGGCGGTGATCGTGGCGGCGTGGTCGGTGCCATCACCACCATGGGCGTCATCGTGGGGACCGACATCCCGATGTTCATGGGCGCCATGATGGTCGGCCCGCTCGGTGGCTGGGCCATCAAGCGCTTCGACAAGGCGATGGACGGTCGCGTCAAGAGCGGCTTCGAGATGCTGGTCAACAACTTCTCCGCCGGCCTTATCGGCATGCTGCTGGCAATCCTCGCCTTCTTCGTGATCGGCCCCTTCGTCAAGGTGCTCTCCGGCGTGCTGGCCGGTGGCGTCGGCTTCCTGGTGGATAACCACATGCTGCCGCTCACCTCCATCTTTGTCGAACCGGCCAAGATCCTGTTCCTCAACAACGCCATCAACCACGGCATCTTCTCGCCGCTGGGGATCCAGCAGGCGACCGAGCACGGCAGCTCTATCTTCTTCCTGATTGAAGCAAACCCGGGCCCGGGCATGGGCGTGCTGCTGGCCTACATGGTGTTCGGTCGCGGTGCGGCCAAGCAGTCTGCGGCTGGCGCCTCCATCATTCACTTCTTCGGCGGCATCCACGAGATCTACTTCCCGTATGTGCTGATGAACCCGCGCCTCATTCTGGCGGTGATCGCCGGCGGCATGACCGGGGTCTTTACCCTGACCCTGTTCAACGCAGGTCTGGTCTCCCCCGCCTCACCGGGTTCCATCTTCGCCGTGTTGTTGATGACGCCGAAAGCCTCCCTGATCGGGGTCGCCCTCTCCATCATCAGCGCCACTCTGGTCTCCTTCCTGGTCGCCGCCGTGTTCGTCCGCGCCCAGCAGCCGGAAGCCGATGAGGCCGATGCCCTCGGTGAAGCCACCCGCAAGATGAAAGCCATGAAGGGCGGCAAGCCCGAAACCGCAGCGGCCAAGAAGCCGGGCGGTGAACTGATGGCGGTGCGCAATATCGTGGTCGCCTGCGATGCGGGCATGGGTTCCAGCGCCATGGGCGCCGGCATGCTGCGCAAGCGGGTACAGGCCGCTGGCCTCGATATCAGCGTCACCAACCGCGCCATCGATCAGCTCGACGATCAGGTGGACTGGGTCATCACCCACAAGGATCTGACCGAGCGGGCCCGTCGCCATGCGCCGCATGCCCACCATATTTCACTGACCAACTTCCTCGACAACAGTCTCTATCAGGAGCTGGTACAGAGCCTGACTCAGGCCGCCAACGATGACGTCGCCAACCCGCAACTGCTGGTGGCGGCCAACGACGACAGCTACGAGCCGCAAGCGGCCGAAGTCTTTACCCTGAGCCGTCATGACGTGCATCTGGGACTGAAAGCAGACAACAAGGAGGCCGCCATTCTGACCGCGGGCCGACTGCTGGCAGAGCGCGGCTACGTGGCGCCCGACTACGTCAACGCCATGCTGGAGCGTGAACAACTGGTCTCCACCTACCTCGGCGAATCCATCGCCGTGCCTCACGGCACCATTGCCGCCAAAGAGTTTGTGAAGCGTACCGGCATCGTCATCTGCCAGTACCCGGCCGGGGTCGCCTTTGGCGAAGCCGCCGATGAAGTAGCACGGCTGGTGATCGGCATCGCCGCCCGTAACGACGAACACATGCAGGTGATAACCCGCCTGACCAATGCACTGGATGAACCCGGTCTCATCGACCGGCTGGCCAGCACCACGGATCCCCAGGCCTTCCTGGATCTGCTGGGTGCCGAACAGGCTGCGTAATCATCTTTCATCGTCTTTGGTTCAAGAGGTTAATATCATGAAAACATTGCATTTTGGTGCTGGTAACATCGGTCGTGGCTTTATCGGCAAAGTGCTGGCGGATGCCAGCCATCAGGTCACCTTCGCCGACGTCAACGACACCCTGATCGACCAGCTCAACCACCGTCAGGAGTACAAGGTCCATGTGGTGGGGGCGGATCAGAAGCTCGACGTGGTGCGCAACGTGGCGGCTGTCAGCTCTGCCGGTCACGAGGTGATCGCCCGCATTATCACCGCCGATCTGGTCACCACCGCCGTCGGCCCCAACATTCTGGACAAGATTGCCAACACCCTGGCCAAGGGGCTGCAGGCCCGCTTCGATGCCGGCAACCTGACCCCGCTGAACGTCATCGCCTGCGAAAACATGGTGCGTGGCACCAGCCACCTCAAGCAGGAGGTACTCAAGTACCTGCCGGTCGCGTATCATGCCACGCTCGAATCCTGTATCGGCTTCGTCGACTCGGCGGTGGATCGCATCGTACCGCCCGCCGCGGCCGCCAACGATGATCCGCTGGAAGTGACGGTAGAGAGCTTCAGCGAGTGGATCGTCGACCAGACCCAGTTCAAGGGGGAGCTGCCACAGGTGGCGGGCATGGAGCCGACCGACAACCTGATGGCCTTCGTCGAGCGCAAGCTGTTCACCCTCAACACCGGTCACATCGTCACCGCCTACCTCGGCAAGCTGCGGGGCTACCGCACAGTGCGCGAGGCGATCGAGGATCCGGTGATCCGCAGCAAGGTACGCCGCGCCATGGAGGAGAGCGGTGCCGTGCTGGTGAAACGCTACGGCTTCGACCCGCGCCTGCACGCCGCCTACATCGAGAAGATCCTGGCCCGTTTCGCCAATCCCTATCTGGTGGACGAGATTGATCGGGTCGGTCGTCAGCCGCTGCGCAAGGTGGCGGCGGGAGATCGACTGGTGAAACCGCTGCTCGGCACCCTGGAGTACGGCCTGCCCAACGAGCAGTTGCAGGAGGGGATCGCCGCGGCGCTCCACTATCGCAATGCCGATGATCCGCAGGCGGTCGAGCTGCAACAGCTGCTGGCGGAGCTTGGCCCGGCCAAAGCATTGGCCCGCGTCACCGGACTGGATGCAGAGAGCGAAATCGTCCGCACCATAGTGGCTCGTTACGAGACCTTGTAATACCCTGCTGGCGGCGCATGACCAGATGCTCCAATTGATTGAATCACAAGGAAATGCGCCCCATATGATAAAAACCGGGAGAGAGGTTTGCTCTCTCCCTGTCAGCTGGACCCAATGCACCTATGACCACACACCAGGAAGATGAAGTACTGGAGCGACTGAACGAGCAGGATGGCCCCCGCGGCTTCTTTCTCGAAGCCGTGACCATCCTGGAAGAGGCGGTCGACTCCCTGATGCGACGCGCCTTTCGTCAGGAGGAGTATGCCGTCAAATACGCCATCGAACCCCTGCTCAACCAGAGCGGCCCCCTCGGCCAGCTGGAGGTGCGCCTCAAGCTCATCTTCGCCCTCGGCCTCATCTCCCTCGAGCGCTATCAGGATCTGGAAGCCTATCTCAAGATCCGCGACTTTCTGGTGCGCGACCCCAAGGATTACCGCTTCAGCGACAAGCCGATCCGCGATCTGCTCGACCGCCTGCACGGGGTCAATCAGGGCGGCATGATGAAGCTGGAGCCTCCTGCCAGCGAAGAGGATTGGGCCTTCTACCAGATGCAGCTCAACCGGCTCGATCAGATGGTGCGCTCCGCACTGGTACTGGCGCTGGCCGACTGTGTCGGCGAGCTCCACAAGGAGAGCCCCATCTAATCCGGCCACATGAAATGACATGACCGCCTGCTGGCGGTCTTTTTCTGCGCCTACCTTGCCACTGCGTCTTGCCCCGCCCTCTGGCTGATGTCACTCTGGCTCATCACCCCCTCGCCTGTACGGTGGCCCCTGCTGTCACCACAGCTCTCATCCGGAGGAATCGCACCCCATGAGCGACCAGAGCGCCAACCCGCTGATCGCCCCGCTGCTGGCCCTGCTGCAACGGGCCGATGGCAGCTACAAGGTGCACGAGCTGATGGCGGCACTGCGCCAGCAGGGGGCAATTCCGGTACTGGCCGACGATGAGCAGATCCAGCTGTTTCGACTCAACTTCCTGATCATGAACGCCCTCTACCAGCTGCAGGCCGAGCTTTATGAAGAGGGTTGGTGGCTGGTGATAAGCACGCTGGATATCCGCCTCGAACCGCTGGCCGAGACCCCGGATGCCAGCCACACCTTTGCCCTCAGCGAAAATCTGCGTAGTTACTACCTCGACTGGCAGGTGTTCTGGCAGACCGGCCGGGAGGAGGTGGAGGCGCTGCTTGCAAGCTTCTGGCACGCCTGCGATGGAGCGGGACAACGAGAGGAGGCGCTGGCCCTGTTCGGGCTGGCGATGGATGCCACGCCGGAGGCCATCCGCCGCCGCTGGCGAGAGCTGGCCCTTGCGCATCACCCGGATAGGGGTGGCGATGCCGAGACCTTTATTCGCATCCGCTGGGGCTGGGAGTGCCTGCGCGGATGATCCGGTTGCCGCCCGCAGGGTGACAGGCATAGACTGGAACCGGATATCCCCTCACAGGAGAGCATCATGACAGTCAGTGAACTTCGTAAGCTCTATCAGCAACATATCCTGCAAGAAGCCGAAATCCTCCACGACGTTGCCATTCCCGGCTGGCTCATCGAATTTCGCGACAAAAAGGGCACCCTGTATGAACTGACCGATACCCTCGGCTGCCCGGTCAGCTTCGGCACGGTCGATCAGGCGCGGGAACATGTGCATCTGGTGGCGGACTGCCCGGTGCAGGTGGAGCACCTCTATCGCTTCTTCGAACGCTAACACCTTCCATCGTTAAAAAGGCTCCCGAGGGAGCCTTTTTCAGTTCAGGTTGCTTCTATTCCGGTTATTCCGGTTGCAACGGTTCCGGCGCTTTGGACTCCAGTTTTCTGACCGGCTTTTGCAGGATCAGGTTGGCCGGGTAGGTAACCAGATCGCCGTTGTCATCGCGCACCCGCACATAGAAGAGGCCGATCTCGGTGATGACGCCGGTGACCGAATCATCCTTGTCGAGGATGCGGATCCGGTCGCCAATCTTGTAGGGAAAGGCGAAGAAGATGGTGATGCTGGCGGTGATGTTGGAGAGGATCGACCACTGGGCCACCATGGCGACCCCCAATACCGCAAAGAAGGAGGAGGCGAGCACCACCAGTCGCGAGAAATCGAGCCCCCACACCCCGGCCAGCACCAGCAAGGTGGCGCAGCCGAGCAGGAAGTGGAACACATGGGCCACGTAGAGCACCCGGTTCTCGCTCACCTGCCTGCTCTGGCCGAGCGCCAGCAGACTCTTGTGAATAAGCCGCCGAATAAGGGTATGCCCCAGCAACAGTAGCAGGGTCAGGCCAATTGATTGCCACATGGGTTATGCCTCCTTACCACCAGCGCCGGTGCTTGAGCCAGATGGCCAGCCCGCTGGCCAGTGCCACCAGGGATCCGCAGAAGACCCAGAAGGCGGTTGGGCTCTCGGCACCAGGCATCCCACCAAGGTTGATACCAAACAGGCCGGTCAGGAAGCTGGCAGGCAAAAAGAGCAGCGCCATCACCGACATCTGGTAGGCGCGGCGGTTGGTCGCCTCCGCCATCAGATTGTTGATCTCGTCTGCCAGCACAGCGGTGCGTGCTACCCCGGCATCGAGGTCATCGAGCCAGCGCCGCAAGCGGTCAGCAATGTCGAGCAGACGACGGCGGTCATCCTCATCCAGCCAGCTGATCTTCTCGTTGGCCAGGCGCGCCACCAGATCCCGCTGGGGCGAGAGGTAGCGGCGGATCATGATGAGCTGCTTGCGGATCAGCGCCAGTCGGCCATTGGCCGGCATGTCACGCATCAGCACCATCTCTTCCAGTTCGAGGATCTGGTCGTGCAGCTCCTCGACAAATTCGCCGGCGCGATCGGTCAGGGCATCGCAGATCTCCACCAGCCAGTCAGCCGGGCTATCTGCGCCGCCGCCCAGCTTGAGCTGGTTGAAGACATCCTGTTCGGAGAGCAGCGGCCGGCGCCGGCTGCTGATGATGAGATCCGGGGTGATGTAGATGCGCAGCGCTACCATCTCTTCGGGTCTGTGGTCCTTGTTGCGGTTGATGCCGCGCAGGATCAGCAGCACTGTCTCCCCCATCCGGACCAGCTTGGGTCGATTGCTCTGGCCGAGCAGCGACTCTTTTGCAGCCTCGTTGAGTAGCGGCGTCTGCAGCAGCCAGCGTGCTGCCTCAGGATTGCCGTAGTCCAGATGCAGCCAGCCCGGCTGCTTCTCCGGAATCTCGCTTCCCGCCGCCAGCGGCGTCATGCCGCCCTTGCCATCCAGGGTCAGGGCATAAATTACATCACTGGGCACCCGATCCATCTCGTCTCCTTCTCGTGTCACATGCAGCCCCCAGCTTACACGAAAGGCGGGGCCGACTCAGCCCCGAGCCAGCCTCAGGGGGATTGTGCTACCATGCGCGCTGCCATTTTGTCGCCCGTTTGACTACAGGAAACCATGCCATGCCTATCTGGGTTGATGCCGATGCCTGCCCCATTCCGGTCAAGGAGATCCTCTACCGCGCCGCCCACCGCGCTCAAGTGGTAACCACCCTAGTGGCCAATCAGGGACTGCGGGTCCCCCCCTCGCCTTTCATCAAAACCCAGCAGGTGGAGAAGGGATTCGATGTGGCAGATCATGTCATCGCCCAGCAGGTCAAACCCGGCGATCTGGTGATCACCGGCGACATCCCCCTCGCCTCCTGGGTGATCGATGCCGGTGGCGAGGCGCTCAATCCCCGCGGCGAGATCTACACCCGCGAAACCATCAAGGCGCGCCTTGGCATGCGCAACTTTATGGAAGAGCTGCGTTCGGCCGGGGTGCAGACCGGTGGCCCCGCCCCCTTCAACGCCGCCGACAAGCAGCGTTTTGCCAACGCCCTCGACAAGTGGCTGGTCAAGGGCAAGCTGGAATAAACAGCGCCCCGGTGCAAGCCGGGGAAAATATCGTCCCCCTCTTAACGTTGTCTTAAGTCTTGCCGCCTAACCTTGTCGCTGTTGCAACATCAACCGCAAGGAGCAAGCAATGAAACTGACCCCCCTGTTGTTACTGATCCCCCTGTTGAGCGGCGCAGCCCTGGCCGACCCCCGATGCACCCAGACCGACAAGAGCAAATGGCTGAGCGAGGCCGATGCCCAGCAGCAGATCAAGGCGATGGGCTACGACATCAAGAAGTTCAAGGTCACCAAGACCAACTGCTACGAGATCTACGGCTGGGACAAGGAGAAGCGCAAAGTCGAAATCTACTTTGATCCGACCGACCTGAAGAAAGTAAAGGAAGAGATCGACGAATAGCGCAGTGACGGGCCGCGCTGGCGGCCCCTCCATGGAGTCTTGCCATGACAACCTCATCTGAAGTGAAAGTGTGGGATCCCCTCATCCGGCTGTTTCACTGGGCCACCGTCACCCTCTGTCTGCTCAACTTCTTCGTGCTGGAAGAGGGGAGCAAGCCCCACCGCTACGTCGGTTATACCCTGGCCCTCCTGCTGCTGGTGAGAGTGGTATGGGGCTTTGCCGGCTCCTACTACGCCCGTTTCGGCCAGTGGTGGCCGACCCCAGGCAAGGTGCGAAGCTACCTCCAGCAGCTGCTAAAGGGGCGCCACCCCTACTATCTGGGTCACAACCCGATGGGAGCCCTGATGATCTGGCTGCTGATCCTGCTGCTGGTGAGCACCATCACCACCGGCTGGCTCACCACCTGGGATGCCTTCTGGGGCGAAGACTGGCTGGAAGAGCTGCACGGCACCATCGCCAACACCCTGCTGGCTGCCGTCGGCGTCCACGCCGCCGTAGTGATCCTGACCGACCGCCTCACCCGCAGCGACCTGCTGCGCGCCATGATAGTGGGCAAAAAACGGGTGCCTGCCGACGCCAGAGTGGAAGACCCGCGCAACGATTGAGCGGGTCGCCCCCGCCAGCCCCGCTTTTTTGCTGCAACGGGCTACAACACTGGTAAGATGCGCCGCCATTTTCCCATGTTGTAGCCACCATGACCGCCCAAGGGCACCTGCTCTTCTCCGTTACCTGTACCCTGATTGCCCACAAACTGCAGCTGACACCGGCCCTGGCCGATGCCAGCCTGTGGCAAAGCATCCCGATCGCGCTGGCCAGCGCCCTGCTGCCGGATCTCGACCACCCCAAATCGCTGCTGGGGCAGCAACTGCCGTGGATCTCCAAGCCCCTGTCGCGCCTCTTTGGCCATCGCGGCTTCACCCACAGCCTGCTGGCGGTGGCGGCCGCCATCTGGGGGCTCAACCAGCAGCTGCCGCCCGATACCCTGCCAATTGGGGTCAAGGATGCCCTGATCGTCGGCTATCTCAGTCATCTGCTGGGGGACTGGCTCACCCCGGCGGGCATTCCGCTCTTCTGGCCCATCAAGCGCCGCTACCGCCTGCCGGGCTGGCCGCTCAAAAGCGGTGGCACCATCGAGACCGGCTTTTGCACCCTCACCCTGCTGGTCGCGGGCTGGTGGTGTGGCTGGCACCTGTAAGCCAGAAACAAAAAAGGCCCCTGACCGAAGTCAGGGGCCTAAACAGTGGCAAGTGCCACTAGAGGATCAGAGCATGATGCCTGCGATAACTGCGGAGAGCAGGCTGACCAGCGTAGAACCGTATACCAGCTTCAGACCGAAGCGGGAGACCATGTTGCCCTTCTCTTCGTTCAGCGCTTTTACCGCACCGGCGATGATGCCGATGGAGCTGAAGTTGGCGAAGGAGACCATGAAGATGGAGAGGATGCCGACGGTACGCGGAGAGAGCTCGGCAGCAACCTTGCCCAGATCCATCATGGCCACGAACTCGTTGGTTACCAGCTTGGTCGCCATGATGGAACCGGCTTGCAGCGCTTCACCACTCGGGATACCCAGGATCCAGGCGATCGGGTAGAAGAGGTAGCCCATGACGAACTGGAAGTTGACGCCAAACGCCATCTCGAACAGGTAGTTGACCAGCGCGATCAGGGCGATGAAACCGACCAGCATGGCAGCCACGATAACGGCGACAGAGAAACCGGCCATGATGTACTCACCCAGCATCTCGAAGAAGTTCTCTTTCTTCGGAGTGTGGTGCTCGTCACCCTCGGCAATGGCCTTGATGTCGGTCACGGAGTTATCCGGCTCGTAGGGGTTGATCAGAGAGAGCACAACGAAGGTGCTGAACATGTTGAGCACCAGCGCGGCGACCACGTAGCGCGGCTCGATCAGCTGCATGTAGGCACCGACGATGGACATGGAAACGGTAGACATCGCCGTCGCAGCCAGGGTGTACATCTGCTTCTCGTTCAGATGCGGCAGGATGTTCTTGAGTGCGATGAAGTTCTCGGACTGACCGACGATCATCGAGCTGACGGCGTTGAAGGACTCCAGCTTGCCCATGCCGTTGATCTTGGCCAGCACGGTACCGATGCCACGGATCACCAGCGGCAGCAGACGGATGTACTGCAGAATACCGATCAGCACGGAGATGAAGACGATAGGCATCAGCACCATCAGGAAGAAGGAGAAGGCCCCTTCATTGAGCAAGCCACCGAACACGAAATCGGTACCCTGTTTGGCAAACTCCATCAACTTGGTGAAGCCGGCCGCGAAGCCACCCACCACCGCCAGACCCACTTCGGAGTTCAGCATGAACCAAGCCAAAGCTATTTCAGCCACCAGCAGTTGGCCGATATAACGCAGCTTGATCTGTTTCCAGTTGTGGCGGTTAGCCAGCAGAGAGAGAGCAAGGACCATCACCAGCCCGAGCACAAAGTGAACGTATTCCATACCAGTAGCACCTGAGTAAATTGTATTTTTTGACGGCGCCATCATAGACATTTGCATATTTAAAAATCAGATAGCCATCACAATCCTGCTCAATAATATGCATGCTAGATAATACAAACGTTTTTAAATTAATTAAGCAATAAAACCATATTAATCATGCAACATCACCACCAACAAACTTCATATAAAACATAATGATAGAAAATAAACTGATGTAAGTGGCGATAACGACCGATATTTTCATATCATTTTCATAACAGCCGGTTAATTGCTCTACCCCCATTTGTGTCGTTTTTTCACCCGATAATTTAATCAACCCAAGCGAAAAACGTTTATCTACGATGAATAATTAAAAACACGTTTAAAAAATGCCTTCTATTTATTCCCGGTCTCTCGTGTTTGTTACTTTGGCGACAAATGACCCCGAGATGACCCGATGCGGACCAGTCGTTCAAATTTCCGCCACATCCTGCGCCGGATTCTGGTATGATGCGCGCCCCTGGCGCCATGGCGCTGCCCGTTTTTCTCCGAAATAGAGCCTTTTTGTGAACAACAGCGAATTTAGCAGCCTGAACCTCTCCCCCGCCCTGCTCGAAAACCTCACCACTCTGGGTTATCTGCAGATGACCCCGATCCAGGCTCAGAGCCTGCCTCTGGTACTCGACGGCAAAGACTTGATCGCCAAGGCAAAAACCGGCAGCGGCAAGACCGCAGCCTTCGGCCTCGGCCTGCTCTCCAGCCTCGACGTCAACCGGCTCGAGGTACAGGCGCTGGTACTCTGCCCGACTCGCGAACTGGCGGATCAGGTGGCGACCGAGATCCGTCGTCTCGCCCGCACCCTACCCAACGTCAAGCTGGTGACCCTGTGCGGCGGCACCCCGACCGCACCGCAATCCGCCACCCTGAGCTTTGGCGCCCACATCGCCGTCGGCACCCCGGGCCGCATTCTCAAGCATCTGGAGCAGGGCACTCTGGAGCTGGACAGCCTTAAGACGCTGGTGCTGGATGAAGCGGATCGCATGCTGGACATGGGCTTTGGCGAAGATATCAACCGGGTCATCAGCCATGCCCCGCGCGACCGTCAGACCCTGCTCTTCTCCGCCACCTATCCGGAGGGGATCGCCCAGATGAGCCGCGGCGTGCAACGCAATCCGGTCGAGGTCAGCGTAGAGGCGCTCCATGAAGAGAGCGCCATCGAACAGAAGCTTTATGAAGTACCGGCCGGCCAGCGCCTCGACGCCCTCACCTGGCTGCTGAGCCACTATCAGCCAAGCTCCTGCGTGGTGTTCTGCAACACCAAACGGGCCTGCAACGATGTCGCCGACCATCTGGCTGCCAAGGGCTTCTCGGCACTGGCGCTGAACGGCGATCTGGAGCAGCGCGAACGGGATCAGGTGCTGGTACGTTTTGCCAACGGCAGTGCCACCATTCTGGTCGCCACCGACGTGGCAGCCCGCGGTCTCGACATCAAGGAGCTGGGCGCCGTCATCAACTACGAGCTCACCTATGACCCGGAAGTGCACGTACACCGCATCGGTCGTACCGGCCGCGCCGGTCAGCAGGGTCTGGCCCTGAGCCTCTATCAGCCGAATGAAGCGCAGCGGGTAAACGTCATCGAGGAGTACCAGCAGGCACCGATGCCGCTGGGGGATCTCGATGCCATCGGCCGTGCCATCAAGCCGCTGGCGCCGCAGATGGTGACCCTCTCCATCGATGCGGGCCGCAAGACCAAGGTGCGCGCTGGCGATATCCTGGGCGCCCTGACCGGTGAAGGCGGCATTGCCGGCGCCGATGTGGGCAAGATCCAGATCTCCGAGCAGTACTCCTACGTCGCAGTCAAACAGAGCGTGGCCAAGGCAGCGCTCAAGCGGCTGCAGGAAGGCAAGATCAAGGGCCGCAGCTACCGCGCCCGCAAACTGGGCTAAGGTTCATCCTGCCCGGACACAGGCGCCGTCACGGCGCCTGTTTCATATCCATCAATGCCGCTATCCGGCCAGAGAGACAACATGCCCCGGACAACCCAGCCAGTCGTCAGCTGCCAGAATTGCGAAGCCTGCTGCTGCCGTCTCGAAGTGATGATCATTACCGATACCGGCGTGCCGGATCGCTATATCGAAGAGCGGGAAGGCGAGGTGCCGGTCATGCATCGGCTGGAAGATGGCTGGTGTGCGGCGCTAGACCGCAACACCATGATGTGCCGCATCTATGAAGTTCGGCCGCTGATCTGCCGCGATTTCGAGATGGGGGAGCCCGACTGCATCGACGAGCGGGACAAGTGGTTTATCAACCTCAACTGACGTGAGTGGCTCAGCTGTTCACTTCGCAGAGCGATAGCTCATGCTCCAGCCAGCGAATGGCGGCCCCCTCCTGCTCGAAATAGCTCACCGCCCGAAACGGCAAGCCTTTGACGATTTGATCGGCCAGATAGCGCTTGAATCCCCCCGACAACACAACCGCCAGAAAGAGACAGCCGTTCTCGGCGCACCAGCCAAACTGGCGGCGAAAACGGGCCAGCACCTCGGGCCCGGCGGCTTCAAACTCGGTCGCTACCTCGACAATTCCCCAGGGATGCGCCGCCACCCCGGTCAGCTCACGGGCAAAGTGCGCTTCATAGCCGGCAGCCCCCGCCAGATTGAAGGGGCCGCTCGGCCGGCAGATCATCATCTGTCCCCTGCGTTCCATCTCGAATTGACCGTGCGGCTGCATCCTTGCGTCCCTCTTTTTATTGGCATCCGAAATCTGATTGTTACCATAACGTAATAATTTATATGGGAAAGTCCAGATAAATCCCGCCACCGTCCAGCCCTTGCAGGCCATGTTCTGTCGCGAATATCGCGCCAGCAGCACCGTCTCGAATGGTCAGACGAATAGCCAGAATGTGTGATTGCAGTTAACAAAACGTTGCTGCTATTATCCGCGCCACCACAAACCTTCCACCTACAGAAATGTTTGATCACTCAACAAGGACGGGCAATGAAAAGCAGGGATTCTAACCATTACCAGCGGATCTGGCGCTGGCACTTCTATGCAGGGCTCTTTGTCGCCCCCTTTCTGATCCTGCTGTCACTGACCGGGATCGTCTATCTGTTCAAACCCCAGCTCGACAACCTGATGTATCCCGAGCTGATGAAGGTTGCCCCCGCCAGTCAAACCCTGAGTGCCGACCAGCTGCTGGCCAAGGCGATGATCGCCATGTCGGACGCCAGCCTGCGTAAATACCTGCCGCCCGCCCGCCCGGATGCCAGCGCCCAGTTCATCGTCAATCAGGGGGAGCGCGAACTGACCCTGTTTCTCGATCCCGCCAGCGGCGCCCTGCTCGGCACCATGGATAACAAGTGGAATCTGCAAGCGATCGCGCGTGCGCTACACGCCGAGCTGCTGCTCGGTACCACCGGAGATCGGCTGATCGAACTGGCTGCCGGCTGGGGCATAGTGTTGCTGCTGAGCGGCCTCTATCTCTGGTGGCCGCGCAAGGGGCCCGGCGTGGGCGGGATTCTCTGGCCCAGAGTCAGCCAGCGCGGCCGCCTCTGGTGGCGCGATCTGCACGCCGTAGTCGGCTTCTGGGGCGCAGGTTTCCTGCTGCTGCTGCTCTTGAGCGGCATGACCTGGACCGGCTTCTGGGGCGACCAGTTTGCCGCGGTCTGGAACCGCTTCCCGGCCGCCATGTGGAACGAGGTACCCACATCGGCACCGCTGGCCCGCAGCCTGAATCAGGCCCATGAGCAGACCGTCCCCTGGGCGGTGGAAAACACCCCCATGCCCAGCTCGCAGCCGGTCGATGAGGGGCACGATCACGGCGCCATGAACCACGCCGAGCACGAGGGGATGGTGATGGCCAGCCAGCGGATCCCGCTGCAACAGGTGGTGGATATCGCCAGTGCCCGGAAGGTGAGTCCGGGGTACAGCATCACCCCGCCGGTCGGCACCACCGGTGTCTATACCATCGCGATCTTTGCCGATGATCCGCGCAACGATGCCACCCTGCATATCGATCAATACAGTGGCAAGGTGCTGGCCGATGTGCGCTGGCAGGATTACGGCCCGGTAGCCAAGACGGTGGAGAGCGGCGTCATGCTGCACATGGGCAAGCTCTACGGCTGGCCCCACCAGCTCGCCATGCTGATCATCTGCCTGATGGTGCTGGCCAGCGCCGTGAGCGGCCTCTGGATCTGGTGGTGCCGCCGCCCGCAGGGCCGTCTCGCCGCACCGCCGCTGCCCGCCAAACTTCCGCCGATGCGTGGCGCCATCGCCCTGCTGATCCTGCTGGGCATTGCCTTCCCGCTGGTGGGCGCCTCGCTGGTCGCCATCTGGCTGCTGGATACCCTGCTCTTCTCCCGCCGGACTCCGGCGCTGGCCAAGGCCAGCTGAACTGCGTCGATAACGATCAAAAAGGGCTCCCGTTCGGGAGCCCTTTTCATTTATCGCCGTTCCATCCAGCAGGTCAGGAGAGCGCCAACCCGATGGAGAGCAGCAGGCTGAACAGAAATGCGCTGATGGCGGTCTTCTTGAGCGCACCGGTCAGCACCTCGCCATCGAAGCTCTCGCGCAGGGTTCTGGCGGCATCGGTGAGCGGCTTCATGGCGGGCAGGAAGATCCACGGCCAGAAGCTGGCGGGCAAGGTCAGGATAAAGGCGATGGTCGCCAGCAGCGCCGCCCCCAGCAGAACCCAGTGATAAGCGATGGCACGATTGCGGCCAAGGCGTACCGCCAGAGTGATCTTGCCGCTGGCGGCATCAGTCTCGATATCGCGCACATTGTTGATGTTGAGCACCGCGGTCGCCAGCAGGCCACAGGCTGTCGCAGGGAGCAGCAGATCCAGCTCCAGCGTCTTGGTAAAGAGGTAGTAGGAGCCGAGTACCCCGAGCAGGCCAAAGAAGAGGAACACCGAGATGTCGCCAAAACCGCGGTAGCCATAAGGCGTCTTGCCAACCGTATAGGTCACCGCCGCGACAATGGCCGCTCCGCCCAGCACCACGAAGGTGAGGATCTGCAACCACTGGCCACCAAAGGCGCAGCCGAGCAGCAGCAGGCCGCAGGCCACCGCCGCCAGCGCGGTCAACGCCATCGCCACACACATCTGCTTGCGGGTAATCAGGCCGGAAACGACCGCCCGTTGTGGCCCGATCCGCTCACCGTTGTCGGCACCGGAAACCGCATCGCCATAGTCGTTGGCCAGATTGGAGAGGATCTGCAGCAGGATGGCGGTCAGCAGGGAGAGCGCCATGATGGTGCCATCGAAGGCACCGCGGCTGGCAGCCAGCCCGGAGCCCAGCAGGATGGAGGAGCAGGCGAGCGGCAAGGTGCGCAAACGCGCCGCCAGCAACCAAACAGATACGTTATTTGTCATATTGTGATGGCCAAACTATCGGATATTGATCGGATTAAGGGTTATCGAACCGGATTTGGGTATACTTGGCCCCTGAGAGTGCAGCACCCTCGGGCGATTTACATGGACGAATGGGCAGATAATATATAGGAAATCATCGCCTTTGGCATAAACCTACGGCATCCCGCTGCGGGATCGGCCGTTACTATCCGGCTCAGACAAGAATCCATGTTGGCTCAGACCCATATCAAGCAACAACTGGACGCCCTGCGTCACAGCAAGGCCAGCGGCTTCGTGCGGCTGCGCGTGACGTTCGAGATCCGCTCTTTTCTGGGCTGGCTCGCGGCGCAAACCCTCTATCCGCGTATCTATTGGCATGCCCGTGGCCAGAGCAGCCCCGAGTATGTTGCGCTGGGCGCCATTCAGGAGCTGACTGCGCCGGAAGATATCCGTCAGGTGTGCAGCAACACGGCAGAGCCCCATGATGACAGCCCCCGCTACTATGGCGGTCTGGCGTTCGACCCGACCCAACCGGGTTGGCAGGGCTTTGGCGCCTGCCGTTTCGTGCTGCCCCGCATCGAGCTGGTACGCCGCGGCGAGTGCGTCAGCCTCTGCCTCAACCTCTGGCTGACCGGCGACAATCTGGAGCAAGAGCTGCACGCAGCCGAAACCGCCCTCGATGCGCTGCAACCGGAAGCGCCGCTGCCCCCGCTGCAAAAACAGCGCTGGCATCGTCACGACTGCCCCGGCCCCGAGCGCTGGCAGACACTGGTGGAGCGAGTCACCGCCCCCGACTTTCAGGCCAGCACCCCCAAGGTGGTGTTGTCGCGCGAAAGCGTGCTGACCAGCCAGCACGACGCCGGCCAGATCAATCCCTGGGCCATGCTGGATCAGTGGGCTAACTACGCCCAAGACTGCTTCCACTTCGGTTTCCAATTCTCTCCAGAGCAAGCCTTTATCGCCTGCTCCCCCGAGCGGCTCTACCGCCGTGAGGAGCGCCACTTCTTTACCGAGGCGCTGGCCGGCACCATTCGCCGCTCCGGCGACGAGGCGACCGATGAAGCGCTGGCCACCGAGCTGCTCACCGACAGTAAAAACCGGCTGGAGAACCGGCTGGTTCACGCCGACATCCTGAGCCGACTGGCGCCACTGGCCCACGATGCCACCCTGACCGAGCCGCGCATTCTCAAACTGCGGCTGCTGCAACACCTCAAGTGCGATATCGAAGCCGAGCTCAAGCCCGGCGTCTGCGACTGGCAACTGCTCGACGCCCTCCACCCGACTCCGGCGGTGGGCGGTGCCCCGCGCGAGGCGGCGCTCGCCTTTATCCGCGAGTTCGAACCCTACGAGCGCGGCTGGTATGCCGGCGCCTGCGGCATGCTGAGCCGGGAAACCTCGGAGTTTTCGGTCGCCATCCGCAGCGCCCGCATCCAGCCCGGCAGCGTCACCCTGTTTGCCGGTGCCGGCATCGTCGCCGGTTCCGAGCCTGCCGCAGAGTGGGCCGAGCTCGACAACAAGATCGCCAATGTACTCTCCCTGCTGGGATAGTCATTCACCCTTTTCACGCCACGAGAGCCCCTATGCCCACCCGTAAAGAGCCAGCCAGCGAAGTGTTTGCCTGCCGCCCGTTTTCAAATCAGCACGCCACCTTCAACCATGTCTGGTCC
>NZ_CAWNWX010000013.1:32915-33426 GCF_963878195.1 Aeromonas sp. HMWF016 | reverse complement strand
GCACGGCCCCTATCGCCAGTTCGACCCGCGGATCACCCAGAGCGCCCTGCTACTGGGGGCGACCCCGTGGCGAGCCTGGTGGCAGGTCAAAGCACCGCTGCTGGCGCGCCCGCTACTGTTTGCCTTTGCGGTAGGGGCGGCGGTAAGCCTCGCACAATACCTGCCGACCCTGCTGTTTGGCGCAGGCCGGGTGGTCACCATCACCACCGAGGCAGTGGCCATCGGCAGCGGCCTCAACCGGCGGCTGGCGGGTCTCTACGGCCTGCTGCAACTGCTGCTGCCGCTTCTTATCTATCTGCTGGCGCTCTGGCTGCCGGCCCGACTCAACCCGGCACTCAAAGGGGGCGGCTAACGATGAACACTGACCATGGAACCAACGCCATGCTGAGCACCACGCCCCTTCGCCTCTATCTGGAGGACAACCTGCTGCTCTCGCTGCCCGCCCTGCAGGTGGCGCCAGGCGAGGTGTTGACCCTGATGGGCCCAAGCGGCTGTGGCAAGAGCTCGCTCT
>NZ_CAWNWX010000013.1:0-32898 GCF_963878195.1 Aeromonas sp. HMWF016 | reverse complement strand
CTGCCACCCCAAGCGCGGCGTATCGGCATGCTGTTTCAGGATGATCTGCTGTTTGACCATCTGACGGTGGCGGAAAACCTGATGTTTGGCATGCCGGCCAGCGTGAAGGGGCATCGGGCGCGGCGGGAAAAGGCGCTGGCAGCACTGGCGCAGGTGGAGCTAACCAGTCAGGCGGACAAGCTGCCGGGGGCGCTCTCCGGCGGCCAGAAGGCCCGTGTCAGCCTGCTGCGGGCCCTGCTGGCCGAACCCGAGGCCCTGCTGCTGGATGAGCCCTTCTCCCGCCTCGACAAGCCGCTGCGGGCCGCTTTTCGCCAGCTGGTGTTCGCGCAGATCAAGGCGCTGGCCATTCCCGCCATTCTGGTGACCCACGACGACGAAGACGCGCCGGGCACCATACTTCAGCTCACCGAATCCCGTTTTTGACCGAGGAGTTCACCTTGTTTGACCGCCACCTGATCCCCGTTATCCGCAGCCCCCTTGCACGGCTTGCCAAACCGCTCTGCCGCGCCGGGGTCAGCGCCAACCAGATAAGCCTCACCGGCTTTGCCATCGGCATGCTGGCGTTGCCGCTGCTGGCCTTTGGCTGCTATCAGTGGGCACTGGCGGCCATCCTGTTCAACCGGCTGCTGGACGGGCTCGATGGCGCCGTGGCACGGGAGACCGGCATCACCGACTGCGGCGGCTTTCTCGACATCACGCTGGATTTCATCTTCTACGCCGCCGTGGTGCTGGGCTTTGCCCTTGCCGCCCCCGCCAATGCGCTGCCCGCCGCCACCCTGCTGTTTGCCTTCATGGGCACCGGCTCGAGCTTTCTGGCGTTTGCCATCATGGCGGGCAAGCGGGGCATCGACAATCCGGTCTACCACCACAAGTCTCTCTACTATCTGGGCGGTCTCACCGAGGGGAGCGAGACCATCGCCCTGTTCGTGCTGATGTGCCTGTGGCCCGCCGCTTTCGCCCCGCTCGCCTACGGCTTTGCCCTGCTCTGCGCCATCACCACCCTGACCCGGCTCTGGAGCGGCTACCACACGCTGCGTCCCCCCCGGCGCTAACCAGTGCCGCCCTCACCGGAGGGTGAATCCATCATGCGATGAATTGGCGCTGGGTGCGGCGCACGGAACACTTGCGCCCGGATGACAATGTTTTACCATGGCGGCACTTTTATCAGTCTCCTTGAGAACCCTATGCGTCGCCTTGCCTCTCTTCTCACTCTGTCGTTGTTTCCTCTGCTCGGTGGCTGCAGCAGCACGCCGGCTGCCAAGCCAGTGGTCGTCCCCCAACCCAAGAGCGCCTTCATCAACCAGACGCCGTCGCGCAGCCCCGTTTACAGCCAGGGGGTGAGCAAAGGGGACTTCGCCAATCGCACCAATGTGGACAGATTCGTCCAGAAGATGGTCGAGAAGCACGGTTTTGACAGCGCCCAGCTCCATCAGGTGCTGGCGCAGGCAGAGCGCTACGACTGGATCATCCGTCTGATGGATGCCCAGGCGCCGACCACAGCCAAGCCCACCGGCCCGACCGGCGCCTGGAACCGCTACCGCGCCAAGTTCATCACCCCGGACAACGTACAGAACGGCGTCAACTTCTGGCGCGAATACGCGAGCGAACTCAATCGGGCGGAGCAGATCTACGGAGTGCCGCCCGAGATCATCGTCGGCATTATCGGGGTCGAGACCCGCTGGGGCCGGGTGATGGGCAAGACCCGCATTCTGGATGCGCTGACCACCCTGGCGTTTGATTACCCGCGCCGCGCCGAGTTCTTCACCAGCGAACTGGAAGCCTTCCTGGTGATGACCCGCGACGAGGGGATGGACCCCACCGAACCCAAGGGCTCCTACGCCGGCGCCATGGGCTACGGCCAGTTCATGCCCTCCAGCTTCCAGCGCTACGCGGTGGACTTTGACGGCAACGGCCACACCAACCTGTGGGATCCGGTGGATGCCATCGGCAGCGTCGCCAACTACTTCAAGGCCCACGGCTGGGAGAAAGGGCAACCGGTAGCGGTACGCGGTCAAGGCCAGCTGCCCGGCTATGAGCACGGCTTCCAGACCCGCTACCCGGTCGCCTCCCTGCGCCGCGCCGGCCTGACCCCAACCAGCAGCCTTGGCAACCACAGTGAAGCGAGCCTGCTGCGCCTCGATGTCGGCACCGGCTACCAATACTGGTACGGTCTGCCCAACTTCTACGCCATCACCCGCTACAACCACAGCACCCACTACGCCATGGCGGTGTGGCAGCTGGGGCTGGCGGTGAAGGCGGCGCGCTGACAAACCGCGATCAGCAGATAAAAAAAGGAGCCTTAACGGCTCCTTTTTTATACCAATTACTTTATTTATTCACGGCAGATTGACCCGAAATCAGACCCCGGCCTTGGCCAGTGCCGCGGAGACGATCTGCTGGGCCTCCTGCTGGATGAGGTCGAGGTGCGCGTCGCCCTTGAAGCTCTCCATATAGATCTTGTAGATGGACTCGGTGCCGGAGGGGCGCGCCGCGAACCAGCCGTTCTCGGTCACCACCTTGAGGCCGCCGATGGCGGCATCGTTGCCCGGCGCCTTGGTCAGCTTGGCGATGATGGGCTCACCGGCCAGAGTGGAGGCTTCCACCAACGCCGGATCCAGCTTGGAGAGCACCGCTTTCTGGGCACTGTTGGCCGGGGCGTCGATACGGCGGTAGCTGGAGCGGCCAAATTTGGCTTCCAGCGCGTCGTAGTGGGCCTGCGGATCCTTGCCGGTGACCGCCAGAATTTCCGCCGCCAGCAGCGCCAGAATGAAGCCATCCTTGTCGGTGGTCCAGACGGTGCCATCTTTGCGCAGGAAGGAGGCGCCTGCGCTCTCCTCGCCACCAAAACCGAACTCGCCGCTGTAGAGGCCATCCACGAACCACTTGAAGCCGACCGGCACCTCTTTGAGGGTACGGCCAATCTCGCCGGCAACCCGATCGATCATGGAGGAAGAGACCAGCGTCTTGCCGACGGCCGCATCGGCAGACCAGCCGGTGCGATGGGTAAACAGATACTGGATTGCCACCGCCAGATAGTGGTTCGGGTTCATCAGGCCGGACTTGGTAACGATGCCGTGACGGTCGTAGTCAGGGTCGTTGCCAAGGGCGATGTCGAACTTGTCCTTGAGCGCGATCAGGCTCGCCATGGCGAACGGGCTGGAGCAGTCCATCCGGATCTTGCCATCTTTATCCAGGGTCATGAAGGAGAAGGTCGGGTCGACCTTGTAGTTCACCACCTCGATGTTCAGACCATAGGTCTTGGCGATGACGTCCCAGTAGGCGACACCGGAGCCGCCCAGCGGATCGACACCGATCTTGATGCCCGCGTTCTTGATGGCATCCATGTCCAGCACGTTCTTCAGATCATCCACATAGGGGGTGACATAGTCGTGCTCGACCACGAACGGGCTCTTGAGCGCCTCGGCGAACGGCATGCGCTTCACGCCGGCCAGACCCGCTTCCAGAATGGCGTTGGCCCTGTCCTCGACCCACTTGGTAATCTCCCCTTCGGCGGGGCCACCATGGGGCGGGTTGTACTTGAAGCCACCATCTTCCGGCGGGTTGTGGGACGGAGTGATCACCACGCCGTCGGCACGGGCAGCCGGTTTGCCAGCCCCTTCTTTGCCAGAGTTGTGGCGCAGGATGGCGTGAGAGATGACCGGGGTCGGGGTAAAGCCGAGGCCAGCCTGAATGCGGGTTTCAACGCCGTTGGCCGCCAGCACTTCGACAGCGCTGGCAAAGGCGGATTCGGACAGGGCGTGGGTATCCATGCCGACAAACAGCGGGCCAGTGATACCGGCCTGCTGGCGATACTCCACCAGTGCCTGGGTGACCGCCAGAATGTGGGATTCGGTAAAGGCGTTGTGCAGGGCGCTGCCACGGTGGCCGGAGGTACCGAAGGCAACTCGCTGCTCGGGGCGGCTCATGTCCGGCTTGTTGAGGTAGTAAGCGCTGACCAGACGGGGAATGTTGGTCAGGTCGCTTAAACGGGCCGGCTGACCGGCGTGGGAATGCTGAGCCATGGCGTTTTCCTTGCGTAATGGCGGCCTTGCCGGGCAAGGCCTGAGTCTTGAAAAACCGTTAGATTGCGCCGCACACCTGCGCGATCACCTCGTCGCCGTAACCCATGCTGCTCATCAGCTGGGCCACCATGTTCTGCTTGCGACTGGTGTTGGTGTTGGTGATCACCCAGAACGGGGTGTCCGGTACCGGCTTGGGCTTGGTGGTGCTGCCACTGGCGCGCAGAGCCTCGGGATCCCGTGAGAAATAGACGCGCTTGCGCCCCTTGATTTCGGTGGCCTGGGTAAACCCGACCGGGTCATCCCGGTAGAGGGTACTCAGCACCTGCATGAAACGGTTGATGGACTTCTCTTCCTGCTGCAGCTCGCCTGAGTTGAGCAGGGCTTGCAGCCCCTGCGGCGCAGCAACGGCACGGGGTGGTGTCGCAGGCGCTGGCTCGGCAACAGCGGCTGACGCGGCCCCCTGAGCAGGCTGTTCCAGCAGACGGCGCAGGATGTCGGAGGCACTCTCACCGATGTGCCGGGTCTGGCTGGCGATATAGAAGTAGAGATCGTCATCAAGCTCGATGGTTTTCATAGGGATGCGCTGGACTCGTCGAAATTCGGATGCGGCGATTATACATAGGCAAACCCGACAGCCCAAGGGAGGGGCTGGCAGATGTACATGAATCTCATCGAGAATACGGCATAATAGCGGCCCAAGTGTGTGATCGGCCGCACTGATAGCCAATCTGAACGGGATTTTTTAGAAAAAAAACCACACAAATTTCCCCTTCATCACACGAAATCCTTTTCTTTCCAGTGCGTTAAATCATATCGGCAACGCACTCATGACCGAACAAGGTGTCATTTTGCAACAAAAGAGCGTAGTGAACTTCAAAGAGCAGGGTCAGGGACCGGCCGTCATCCTGATCCACGGCCTGTTTGGCAGCCTCGACAACCTCGGCCTGCTGGCCCGTGCCCTCGGCGAGCACTATCGGGTTATCAGCGTCGATCTGCGCAACCACGGCGCCTCGTTTCGCAGCGATGACATGAGCTATCCGGCGCAGGCCGCCGACATACTCGCGCTGATGGATCACCTTGGGCTGGAGCAGGCGGCGATAGTCGGCCACTCCATGGGGGGTAAGGTCGGGATGCAGCTTGCCAAGCTGGCGCCCGCGCGGGTGAGCCGGCTGGTGGTGGCCGACATGGCGCCGGTCGCCTATCCCCACTCCCGCCACCAGAATGTGTTCGCCGGCCTCAACGCCACTCTGGCGGCACAGCCCCAGAGCCGCAGCGACGCGGAGCGCATTCTGGCCGAGCATATCGAGATCGCCGGGGTGCGCCAGTTTCTGCTCAAATCCTTCGCCAAAGGCGACGATGGCTGGCAGTGGCGCTTCAATGTGCCTGCTCTTGAGGAGAACTACGCCAACATCATGGGCTGGCCCGAGGATGAGCAACGCTTCGAGGGGCCAGTGCTCTTTATCAAGGGGGGGGATTCCGATTACATGCAACCGCAATACAGCGAGGCTGCACTGGCCCAATTCCCGGCGGCAAAGGTGCGCGTCATCGCCGGAACCGGCCACTGGCTGCATGCGGAAAAACCGATGTTGTTCAACAAACTGGTTGTGGATTTCCTGTCCACAGGCGGTTAACAGTTCCAAATCCTTTGTGATATAGTGCGCCCGTCATAAGGAGTGTGCGCAATCCATGCTAAGTGAACATATCGACCTGATCGAAAGTTTGGGCCTCAAGTTATTCTTTGTGGCCATTTTCATATTGATTGGCCTGGCCATTCAGGACGTTCTCAAACGCGGCAACGTGCCCCGTTTCGGTCGTTTCATCGTCTGGTTGGTACTGTTTCTGGGTTGTGCAGGTTTTGTCGCCAAGGGGCTGATCGAACTGGGCTGGGAAGGCTCAGGACTAGGCTAACAATTTTCATCTGTGATGTATGGCCAAACAGCAAACTGATCGAACAACACTGGATCTGTTCGCAAACGAGAAGCGCCCCGGCAGGCCAAAGACCAACCCACTCCCCCGCGAGACCCAACTCAAGATCAACAAGCGTAACCAGCTTAAGCGCGATCGGGAGAATGGGCTGAAGCGGGTAGAGTTAAAGGTGGAGGCCGAGTTGCTGGAGCGCCTGAACCAACTTGCGTTGCAACAGAACATCAGCCGAGCCGAGCTGATCCAATCTATCCTGAAGCAACAGATTGAGTCCGCCTTTGCGGTGGATATTGCAGTCTGAGCGTCAAGCATTAACACCAAATACGGGTAACTAAACACTATGGCAAGTGTAGGTCTGTTTTTTGGCAGCGATACCGGTAACACCGAAGCTGTCGCCAAGATGATCCAGAAAGAGCTGGGCAAAAATCTGATTGAAGTCCGTGACATCGCCAAGAGCAGCAAGGCCGACATCGAGAACTTCGATCTGCTGATGTTCGGCATCCCGACCTGGTACTACGGCGAAGCACAGGCCGACTGGGACGACTTCTTCCCCGATCTGGGCGAAATCGACTTCACCAACAAGCTGGTTGCCATCTTCGGTTGTGGCGATCAGGAAGACTACGCCGAGTACTTCCTCGACGCCATGGGTACCCTGCGCGACATCGTTGAAGCCAAAGGCGCCATCATCATCGGTCACTGGCCGACTGCCGGTTACGAGTTTGAAGCCTCCAAGGCACTGGTAGATGACAAGCACTTCGTCGGTCTGGGTATCGATGAAGATCGTCAGCCGGAGCTGACCGCCGAGCGCGTCAAAGGCTGGTGCAAGCAGCTGCACGAAGAGATGTGCCTGGGCGAGCTGGAGTAATCCCCTCCCCCTGCTTGAAGCAACAAGGGCCCCAACGGGGCCCTTGTTCTATCTGCAATTTGCGTCCGCTCACTCTCCCCTGTGCTCGGGCTTGGCCCGTACATAGAGGGTGCGCTTCACCTGTGCTACCAACTCCCCCTGACCGTCCTGCACCGTCACCTCGAATTCGGGAAAATACTTGATACCCCCCTCGGTCGCCGCCACGATTTCGGCCAGCTTGCCATCGCTCAGGTTGAATTCCGCCACCAGCTTGCCCTTGCCCGGTTTGATGTAGTTGATGCTGCCCGCCTTGTCCCAGACGTAATAACGGTTCTTGAAGTAGCCCATCAGCATCAGCGGATAGATGGGATCTGTCATGGCAAACATGCTGCCGCCAAACTGGGTGCGGTTGGCATTCTTGTTCCACCAGCGGGATTTCAGGGTCACCCGACAGTAGCGAAAATCATCGCTCAGGGTCTCTATCTTGATGCCGGCGCCCCAGAAAGGGGGCCAGGCATTGAGGGCGCGGCGCACCCAGGCCGCGTTGTCAAAAAGCCAATCCATGGATCTCATCCGACCAGACATATGAAAGTTACATCTTATCAACATCTACCATCCCGGCAAGTCGATCAAGGTGATTGATTATTTCAATCCAGACCCGGATGGGTGGCTAAACCCTTTGAATTTGCGGGTTTATTTTTAGGGATGCAACGACCTATAATGACAGGCCAAGCGAGTTGAAGGTTGCCATTCCCGCGGCAGTCCATCAGAATAAACCCCACCTTCGAGAATGCGAATAAGTAGAATATGGCAGACAACAACCAAGCGTTAAAAAAGGCCGGGCTCAAGATCACCTTGCCCCGGGTCAAGATCCTGGAAATCCTGCAACAGCCGGACTGCCAACACACCAGTGCCGAAGATCTCTATAAACGCCTGATCGATCTGGGTGAAGAGATTGGCCTCGCCACCGTCTACCGCGTTCTCAACCAGTTTGATGATGCTGGTATCGTAACCCGCCATCACTTCGAAGGGGGCAAGTCGGTATTCGAACTGGCGACCCAGGAGCACCACGACCATCTGGTTTGCCTGGACTGCGGCAAGGTGATCGAGTTCTCCGACGAGGTGATCGAGCAACGCCAGAGCGAGATTGCCAAGAAGCACAATATCCGTCTCACCAACCACAGTCTCTACCTCTACGGTCACTGTGCCAGCGGTGAGTGCAAGCACGACGACTAAGTCGGCTGCAACATCAGATTACGGACAATAAAAAAGCCAGCATCAGCTGGCTTTTTTATTGTCCGAAACAAGATGAAAAGCACAATGGAGGGCAGAGTCTCCCCTGCCCCACGGTATCAGCCTTCTACCTTGCCCCAGGAGTCGCGCAGGGCAACGGTGCGGTTGAACACCAGATGCTCCGGGCTGGAGAGCTTGTTGTCGGCGCAGAAGTAGCCTTCGCGCTCGAACTGGTAAGCCTGCTCCGGCTTGGCGTTCTTGAGCGAAGCCTCGACACGGGCACCCTCGATGATCACCAGGGATTCCGGGTTCAGGGCCGCTTCGAAGTCCTCTTCGGCGCCCGGGTTCGGCACCTTGAACAGACGGTCATAGAGACGCACTTCTGCCGGCAGGGAGTGAGTGGCGCTGACCCAGTGGATCACCCCTTTCACCTTGCGGCCATCGGCCGGATCCTTGCCCAGGGTCTCGGGGTCGTAGCTGCAGTAGATGCAGGTAACCTTGCCGCCAGCGTCCTTCTCGATGCGCTCGGCCTTGATGACGTAGGCATTGCGCAGACGCACTTCCTTGCCCAGCACCAGACGCTTGAACTGCTTGTTGGCTTCCTCTTTGAAGTCGGCTTCGTCGATGAAGATTTCGCGGGTGAAGTTAAGCTCGCGGGAACCCATCTCGGCGTTGCTCGGGTGAGCCGGCGCAGTCAGCACTTCATCGGCAGCCAGATTCTCGATCACCACCTTCACCGGGTGCAGCACGGCCATGGCGCGCGGCGCATTCTCGTTGAGGTCTTCACGGATGCAGGCTTCCAGCATGCTCATCTCGACGATGTTGTCCTGCTTGGTCACGCCGATGCGCTTGCAGAACTCGCGGATGGAGGCCGGAGTGTAACCACGGCGACGCAGACCGGACACGGTCAGCATGCGCGGGTCGTCCCAGCCATCGACGTGCTTCTCGGTCACCAGCAGGTTCAGCTTGCGCTTGGACATGACAGTGTATTCGAGGTTCAGACGAGAGAACTCGTACTGACGCGGGTGGCAGTCGATGGTGATATTGTCCAGCACCCAGTCGTACAGACGACGGTTGTCCTGGAACTCCAGAGTACAGATGGAGTGGGTGATCCCTTCCAGAGCGTCCGAGATGCAGTGAGTGAAGTCATACATCGGGTAGATGCACCACTTGTCACCGGTCTGGTGGTGGTGGGCAAACTTGATGCGGTAGATAACCGGATCACGCATCACCATGAAGGGAGAAGCCATGTCGATCTTGGCGCGCAGGCAGACGGAGCCCTCGGCAAACTCGCCGTTCTTCATCTTCTCGAACAGGGCCAGGTTCTCTGCCACGCTGCGGTCACGGAACGGGCTGTTCTTGCCCGGCTCGGTCAGGGTGCCACGGTACTCGCGCATCTGCTCGGGGGAGAGCTCGTCCACATAGGCCAGACCCTTTTCGATCAGCTCAACGGCGTAGCCGTGCAGCTTGTCGAAATAGTCGGAGGAGTAGCAGATCTCGCCGTTCCACTGGAAGCCGAGCCACTGCACGTCCTGCTTGATGGACTCAACGTACTCGATATCTTCCTTCGCCGGGTTGGTATCGTCAAAGCGCAGGTTGCACTGGCCCTGATAGTCGCGGGCGATGCCGAAGTTCAGGCAGATGGATTTGGCGTGGCCGATATGGAGATAACCGTTCGGCTCGGGCGGAAAACGGGTATGCACGCAGCTGTGCTTACCGCTGGCCAGATCTTCATCAATGATCTGACGAATAAAGTTAGTTGGGCTGTTCGCCTGACTCATGGCTCACCTCAAAAAAGCGTCACTGGCGGAAGTTGTGCCGGCTGGCACCCTCATCCCCCCGCCGTCAAGCCGGATATGATCCCTCATTACGCGCCCTGCCTCAACCTGAATTTGGCAGTTCCGGGCTATTGGCGTGCTAAAAAGCGGGTCAAAGCCGCCTCGTCACGCAGGATGTATAAAAAAGCCCCGCACTAGGCGGGGCTGAAAGTGATGAAAAACAAAACAGACAATACACACACAACAAAGGCTCACACGCACAGTCAACCTTTCCCAAATCCGATAGACCATCGCCCTTGGGAAAGGCGGGTCTTGCGACCCACCTTGCGTTACCGCATGGGTACTATCAGTTCAACTCGGTGACGCGGCTGGTGCGCTTGCCATCGAAGCTGGTGGTACGCAGGTAGACCTTGCCATCAACGGCCGGCTTCGCCGCGGCGTCGTAGGCAGTCCAGGTCTTGCCGTCCAGGCTGTACTGGATGGGCAGGCCCGGCAGATCCACGTTCGCTTCCAGCACACCGTTCACCACTTTGGCACCCGGTACGGAGAGGCGGTATTCAACACCGGCCTGATCCAGTTTCGGCAGGATGCGCTGACCCAGCACGTTGGCAAACTGGTTCCACTCTTTGTTCAGAGTGGCCTTGTTGACATGCTTGGTCTCGCCGGAGAACTCGCGACCTTTCACATAGTTCAGCTCGAAGCCACCCTTGTGCCATGCGCGCTCGGCCATGGAGAAGATACGCGGGTAAACCATGTACTCGTACTGAGCGTCGGTACGTACGGTTTCACTCCACTGCTGACCGGAGATGCCCTTGAACTTGACCGGATCCTGGTCACCCTTGGCCACGAAGGCGTTGCCGTCGCGGTCAACCGAGGTCTCGGCGTTCTGCGGCAGGTTTTCCGGGGCGAAGGCGAACACCTTGCGGGTGTCATTGAAACGGGTTGCCCAGTAGTAACCACGCTCGGCCGGGTGTACCTCGTTCGGGAAGTCGAAGTAGAGGTAATCCGGGTTGGACAGCACCACTTCGTAACCCTTGTGCGCCCACTTCATCGCTTCGTTGAAGCCACCCCAGTAGAGGGTTTCCCAGAAGTTGACACGGGTGTTGTCGGTGGCGAAGTCCTTGGCACTGTTGGCGTACTTCAGACCATCTTCCCACGCCTGCAGGGTGGAGAAGCCGTGGCCCTTGACCATTTCGCCCACCTCCTTGGCGAAATAGACCGGCAGCTCCGCCACGTCCTTGATCTTGCCATCGTCGATCATCTTCTGGCACATCGGGGACTTGCCAAACGGCTTGTCCTGCTTGCTGGAGTCGACGTTGCCTTTCCATGCCACCAACTCTTCTTTCTTGGTGACAGCCGGATCCTGGTAACCACCGCCCTGCATGATGTTCTTCGCTTCGTCACCACCGTAGTGCCATGCGGTCAGCGGCTGGCCGGCGGCCTGGTGCATCTGGGCAACTTCATCCATCACCTTGGCCACGAAGGTGGCAGCACCCGGCTGGCAAGGGTTGATGAAGGACATCTTGTCGTAGAACTGGACGGAGGTGACGTTGGAGGTATCAGCCGGGTCAGTCAGGCGGAACTGGTTGGCTTCGGCTTCTTTACCTTCAGCCATCAGACGCTTGTAACGCGCTTCCATGGAGACCACAGCGGCACGAGCGTGCGCCGGCATGTTGATCTCGGGGATGACGGTCACACCGCGCGCTCTGGCATAACGCACCAGGTCGATATAGTCGGACTTGCTGTAGAACCCTGAGCCCTGGTTGTCGCTGGTTGGGCCGGAGCCCAGCTGCGGCAGCAGGCACTTGGTTTCGGAGAGATCGTGGCAACGCTGGCTACCGACTTGAGTCAGCTCCGGCAGGCCAGGGATCTCCAGACGCCAGCCTTCATCGTTGGTCAGGCCCAGGTGCAGCACGTTGAGCTTCATGGCAGACATCTGGTCAACCAGCTTCTTCATGGTGTCCAGGCTGCGGAAGTGGCGAGCCACGTCGGTCTGCATACCGCGGTATTCAAAGCGCGGCGCATCTTCAACGGTCATCTGGCTAACCAGCTTGTCGTTGACACCCAAGAGGGAGATCAGGGACTGAGCACCCCAGTAGGCGCCTTCGATGTCGTGACCCTGGATCACAGTGCCTTTCTTGCCGATGGTCATGTCATAACCTTCGGCCTGCTTGAGCTTGCTGCCCAGCTTGATAGTGACCGGGTAGCCGGTGTCGGAGAGGGTAACACCCAGCTTGGTCAGTTGTGCTTTAAGGGCTTCGGCGCGATCGCTCGGCAGATCCAGGGCATTGAGTTTGATGGTAGAGAAGTCAACCTGCGGGCCAGCCTTGACCAGCTGCTTCATCGGTGTCGGCAGGATCTGGTTGTCGACCTTGCCAGCAGGCAGCAAGGTGCTGGTCTGGTTGGCAGCGAAACGGGTCTCGCTGTTCATCAGGATGTTCTTGTCATCCTTGATGCGCTTCCAGCCATCAGCCGGCATCGGCTTCTCGTAGGTGGTGGCATCATCGATGTTGCTCATGCTGGCCAGAACTTTCGGCTCGGCACCTTCGCTGGCGACATACCAGTTCGGCATAATGTCAGATTCGAACAGCACCCAGTATTCCACCACCAACGGCACTTCGACCGTGGCGTCCTTGGCGAACCCCTGGAACTTCTCGGTTGGCGTCAAACGATAGAGGTCGCCGGTCAGGTGAGTGATGGTGAACTGGTCGTTGTCCACACGCTGGATGCGGCGGATGGAGGAGACATAGATGCTCCAGTCCTTGGAGGTGACGTCAGCACCGGTGTTGGTCAGGTGCAGCTTGGCAACACCACAGCTCGCCCACTCGGAGCCCAGCGCCTGGCAATCGAGACCGGCACCGGCGCCATCGTTGGTGACCACTTCATACTTGACCACCAGATTGTTGGCGAGGGAGTCGACCACGGCTTGCTTGGCGGCATCGGCTGCCTGGACCTGGCTGACGAAAACGGTAGACATGGCAATGGCTAACAGAGAATGTTTCAAGTTCATAACTGCTGCTCTCATTTGAAGTAAAGGTTGGATTTTCTTGGCTTTTTTTATATGGGGCCCCGAGGCGGGGCCCTTAGTTATGTCAACAATGGACTTAGACTTGAGATGAGCGAGTCGCTCGATTAACGCAGGGCTTTCATCTCACCGGCGATGATTTCGGCCAATGGGCCCAGAATCACCTGCAGGTTCTGCTCGCCGAGCTTGACCACACCGGCCGCACCCAGGGCTTTCAGCTTGCGCTCATCGACGATGCTGCGGTCTTTCAGGGTCAGACGCAGACGGGTGATGCAGGCATCGATGGTAACCAGGTTCTCCTGACCACCCAGCACTTCCAGATACTGCTTGGCCAGCTCGGTACGGTTGGTGGACTGGGCAACAGCCGGAGCAGCAGCTTCATCATCTTCACGACCCGGAGTTTTCAGGTTCAGCTTGGCAATGACTACGCGGAACACTGTGTAGTAAAGGCCGAAGAAGACCAGACCCTGAGGAATCAGCATGTACCAGTTGGTTGCCAGCGGGTTGCGGCTGGAGAGCACCATATCCACCAGACCGGCACTGAAACCGAAACCGGCCATCCAGTGCATGGAGGCTGCGATGAACACGGAGATACCGGTCAGCACGGCGTGGATGACATACAGTACCGGAGCTACGAACATGAAGGAGAATTCGAGCGGCTCGGTGACACCGGTGAAGAAGGAGGCAAAGGCAGCAGCGATCATGATGGACGCAACTTTCTCTTTGTTCTCTTTCTTGGCGGAGTGGTAGATGGCCAGAGCGGCACCCGGCAGACCAAACATCATGATGGGGAAGAAGCCAGCCTGGTACATACCGACCACGCCTTTCACCTGATCCAGGCTCTTGCCAGCGGCCAGAGCAGCATCGATGGTAGCCTGACCACCCAGGAAGTTCGGGATGTCGTTGATACCGGCCACGTTGAACCAGAACACGGAGTTCAGGGCGTGGTGCAGACCAATCGGGATCAGCAGACGGTTGAAGAAGGCGTAGATACCGGCGCCGGTGGAACCCAGGCTCACGATGGACTCACCGAAGGAGACCAGACCACCGTAGATTGCTGGCCATACGGCCATCAGGATGAAAGATACAACGATCATCACGACGGAGGTTACGATCGGTACCAGACGACGACCGGAGAAGAAGGAGAGAGCCTTGTGCAGCTCGACGCTGCTGAAGCGGTTGTAGAGCTCAGCGGCGATAACACCACACAGGATACCCACGAACTGGTTGCTGATCTTGGCAAACGCGGCAGGAACCTGCTCCACCGGGATGCTCTTGATCTGGGCCACAGCGCCCGGGCTCAGCAGGGTGGTAACGACCAGGAAGCCGACCAGACCTGCCAGAGCAGCAGAACCGTCTTTATCCTTGGACATACCGTAAGCAACACCGACTGCGAACAGTACGGACATGTTATCAATAATGGCTGCGCCCGCTTTAATCAGGAAGGCAGCCAACGCGCTCTCACCACCCCAACCATTCGGGTCAATCCAGTAGCCAACCCCCATCAGGATCGCGGCGGCAGGCAATACCGCTACCGGCACCATCAGGGCACGGCCGATCTTTTGCAAATAACCGAGAATGTTCACGGTTCCTCTCCTTAGTTAATGTTTTTCTAGAAATTAAGTGCTTATCACGTTTGACGCATAAGCCATCAAGGCTTGATTTGCAGTCTAGGGCTTTTATTTCGCTGCGCAAATTAATAAACCGATAATCGTGATCGTTATCACCCAAACAAGATAAAGGTGGTGGATAGATGTGGCTTAGTTCGCAATCTTTATTTACGCTATAAAACAACTTAAATTCGTCTTAGCCCATTGCCACCGTCAAGCCGGTCGCAACCCGACACAGAGGTATCCATATGCGCCTGATCCCGTTGAAATCCGCCAGCCAAGTAGGCCTGTGGTCTGCCCGTTACATCGTTGACCGTATCAATGCCTTCAAGCCGACAGCAGACCGCCCCTTCGTACTGGGCCTGCCCACCGGTGGCACTCCGCTCAATACCTACAAGCGTCTTATCGAGTTGCACAAGGCTGGCGAAGTGAGCTTCCAGAACGTGGTCACCTTCAACATGGACGAGTACGTCGGCCTGCCGGAAGATCACCCGGAGAGCTACCACAGCTTCATGCACAACAACTTCTTCAGCCACATCGACATCCGTCCCGAGAACATCAACATTCTCAACGGCAATGCCGAAGATCTGGTGGCCGAGTGCAAGCGCTACGAAGACAAGATCAAGTCCTACGGCAAGATCCACCTGTTCATGGGCGGCGTCGGCAATGACGGCCACATCGCGTTCAACGAACCGGCCTCTTCCCTCTCCTCCCGTACCCGTGTCAAGACCCTGACCGAGGATACCCGCATCGCCAACTCCCGCTTCTTCGGTGGCGACATGGAGCAGGTGCCCAAGCTGGCGCTGACCGTGGGTGTCGGCACCCTGATGGATGCGGAAGAGATCATGATCCTGGTGACCGGCCACGGCAAGGCACTGGCTCTGCAGGCCGCCGTGGAAGGCAGCGTCAACCACATGTGGACCATCTCCACCCTGCAACTGCATCCGAAAGGAATGATGGTGTGCGACGAGCCCTCCACCATGGAGCTCAAGGTCAAGACCGTTCGCTACTTCCAGCAGCTGGAAGCCGCCAACATCGGCCGTCTGTAAGGAGCGCCCATGTACGCATTGACCAACTGCACTCTCTATACCGGCAGCTGCGTGCTGACCGGTTACGGGGTGCTTATCGAGGGCGACAAGATTGTCGCCATCTCCCGCGAGGCCGAGCTGCCTGCGGGTATCGAACAGATTGACCTCAAAGGCGCCAACCTGACCGCCGGTTTCATCGACGTGCAGCTCAACGGCTGTGGTGGCGTGATGTTCAATACCGACATCACCACCGAGACCCTGGCCACCATGCAGGCGGCCAACCTGAAATCCGGCACCACCAGCTTCCTGCCGACCCTGATCACCAGTCCGGATGCGGACATGAAGCAAGCCGTCGCCGTCACCCGTGACTACATGGCCGCCCACCCCAACGAGGTGCTGGGTGTCCATCTGGAAGGTCCCTACACCAACCTCAAGCGCAAGGGTATCCACCCTGCCGCGCAAATCCGCCAGCCAGCGGACGAGATGATCGACTTCTTCTGCGCCAACGCGGACACCATCGCCAAGATCACACTGGCACCGGAGCGCAACGATCCGGCCCACGTTCGCCGTCTGGTGGATGCGGGGATCCTGGTCTCTGCCGGCCACACCGCCGCCAGTTATGACCAAGCGATGGCTGGCTTTGACAACGGCATTCGCTTTGCCACCCACCTCTACAACGCCATGACCCCGACCCTCAACGGTCGCGAGCCGGGTGTGGTGGGCGCCATTTATGACCGCAAGGATGTCTACGCTGGCGTGATCGTCGATGGCCACCATGTACACTGGGCCAACGTGCGTCTGGCACACAAGATCCTTGGTGAGCGACTGGTGCTGGTCACCGATGCCACTGCCGCAGCAGGGGCACCGGAAGGGTTTGAGAAATTTGATTTTTGTGGCACCACCGTCTTTTTGCGCGATGGTCAGTGCATTGACGAGAATGGTACACTCGGCGGCTCCTCCCTCACCATGATTGAAGGGGTGGAGAATCTGGTCAAGCAGGTCGGATTACCGCTCGATGAAGCACTGAGAATGGCCAGCCTCTATCCCGCGCGCGCCATTGGATGGGACTCACGTCTCGGTAGTATCCAGGTCGGTAAAGTAGCCAACCTCACTGTCTTCGATCAGGACTTCACGGTCCGTGGGACCGTGGTTAACGGACACTACACACAACAGTGACATCATGACTGGCGGACAAATAGCAAACGTAGATCTTATCAAGCAGGTCAACAGTGCAGCCGTATATCGGCTCATCGACCTGCAAGGCCCCATCTCGCGGGTCAAGATTGCCGAGTTGAGTCAGCTGGCCCCGGCCAGCGTGACCAAGATAACCCGGCAACTGATCGAGCATGGCCTGATCAAGGAGACCTCTCCGCAAGCCTCCACCGGTGGGCGGCGAGCCATCTCGCTGACCACCATCAAGCATCGCTTTCAGTTTGTCTCCGCCAAGCTGGGCCGTGGCTACCTGCAGCTGAGTCTCTATGATCTCGACGGCAAGGAGCTCGACCAGCACGTCATTCAGGTGACCGAGATTGACCAGCAACCCGTGGTCGACATGCTGCTGCGAGAAATTGGCGCCTTCATCGACGCCAACGCCGAACGCAGCCGCAATCTCATCAGCATCGCCCTCACCATGCCGGGTCTGGTCAATCCGGAATCCGGCATGGTCATCTATACCCCCAAGTACCAGATCCGCAATCTGGGACTGGCCAAGCTGCTTGAGAACCACTTCAACCTCCCCTGCTACGTGGGCAACGACACCCGCTCGCTGGCGCTGGCCGAACACTTCTTTGGCGAGTCCCGCGACTGCATGGACTCCATTCTGGTAAGCGTCCACCAGGGCACCGGCTCCGGAATCATCACCAAGGGTCAGGTGTTCCTCGGCCAGAACCGCAACGTCGGCGAGATCGGCCATATTCAGGTCGAGCCACTCGGCAAGCGCTGCCACTGCGGCAACTTTGGCTGCCTTGAGACCATCGCCTCCAACGAAGCGATCATCGACAAGGTGAAGGAGCTTATCAGCCGCGGTCACCAGAGCTCGCTGCAGGAGAAGCACATCACCATTCAGGAGGTGTGCAAGGCGGCGCTGGCGGGTGACGAACTGGCTCGCAGCGTCATCGAGAACGTCGGCGAACATCTGGGACGAGCGGTAGCCATCACGGTCAACCTGTTCAACCCGCAAAAGGTGCTGATCGCTGGCGAAATCACTGCAGCAGAAGAGATCCTCTTCCCGGCTATCCGCCGCTGCGTAGAACACCAGTCCCTGCCAAGCTTCCACCGTGGCCTGCCCATCGTGAAAGCCCGCTTCCAGAACCAGCCAACCTATGGCGGCTTTGCACTGGTCAAGCGTGCACTGCTGGAGGGAGACCTGCTGCAGATCATCATGGAGCAGAAGTAAGGCACTGCCTTGCGAGACAACAAAACGGCAGCCAGTGGCTGCCGTTTTTTATTGGGCGAATCTCGAACCCCTCATTACTGGCTTCTACAGGCTTTGAAAAGATCCAGATCCCCGTCGTAGACCTTGGTCTGCACATCCATGATCCCCAGCATCGAGTGGAACAGGTTGTCGTGGGAGAAGCGCTTGCTGCTCGCCTCCCCGGCCAGGCAGCTCATATCCAGCTGACGGTTGGCCACCATTTGCGGAGAGAGCCAGGTCAGCAGGGGCACTTTGGTCTGATCGTCCGGCGCGAACTTGTAGGGCGTACCGTGCAGATAGAGCCCCATGGCCCCTAGCGACTCACCGTGATCCGAGAGGTAGAGCAGGCCGGTGTTGTACTTGCTCTCCAGAGCCTTGAGCTTGTCGATCAGCTGCGCCACCACCTTGTCGGTATAGAGGATGGTGTTGTCATAGGTGTTGACCAGCTCCTCGTCGCTGCAGTTTTCAATGTCGCTGCGCGGGCAGTCGGGCACAAATACCCGATCACTGGCAGGATAGCGGCGATAGTAGGTCGGGCCGTGACTACCCATCAGGTGAAAGACCACCAGCTTGTTGCCCTTCATTCGGGCGATCTGCTGATCCAGCCCCTCCAGCAGTACCTCGTCATAACAGGAACCACCCTTGCAGAAGGCCGGATAATCCTTTGGAGCTATATCGATGGTCGGCACATTGCGGCATACCCCCTTGCAACCGGCATCGTTGTCCTTCCAGAGCACCGAGATACCGGCATGCTGCAGCACATCGAGCAGGCCGTCACGGGAGCTGGCAAGCTGGTCATCGTAGCCACGGCGGGTGAGGTTGGAGAACATGCAGGGCACCGAAACAGCGGTGGCGGTGCCGCAGGATCGCACATCCCGAAACGAGACGACGCCTTCCTCTTTGTCGGTAAAACTGTTGGTCGGTTTGGCATAGCCGTTGAGGGAGTAGTTTTTGCTGCGCGCCGTCTCCCCCACCACCAGAAACATCAGGGTCGGTTTATCCCCTTTGGTGACGACTTTGGCATCAGTCCCCAACGGTTGATAAGGGATAGGGGTAGCAAATACCACGTCGCGGGCATATTTGTAGATGCCGTTGACATAGTTGGCCGGCACTATCTGCTTGCCCAGGATCCGGTGATTGCGGCCGATCGAGACGTAATCCTGATAGTAAAGTGCGGCAACGCCCCCAACGAACAACAGCGAGAGAGCCAGTGCACCAGTCCTGATGGCCAGCCCCTTGTACCAGTTTGCCGGATAGCGCACATTCAGCGACCAAAGCACCAGCATGGGTAACACGCCGGTCAGCAGCAACCAGAGCACGACCGGCACATTCAGGTAGGAGGTCGCCTCGCTGTTGTTGGTCTCCACTATGTTCTGGATCATGCTGGCATCGAAGATGACGCCGTACTTGAGCATGGCGTAACTGACGATGGAGCCCGTCAGGATCAACAGCGAAAAGAAGGGCTTGAGCAACCAGCGGAAGGTAAAGGGGATAAAGACGGCATTGAGTGCGGCAAGCAGTACCAGAGGAACCGAGATAACGAAGCCGGCCCGGACATGTTCCAAACCACTGATAACAGAATAAAAACGAAGGAAGAAAGGCCAGTTCAGCACCAGTGCAAAAAAGAGCACCAGCAACAAATTCACCTTCATCACACCGAGCGTGATGCGCATAGAAGACTCCTGAATGCCGGACGACACAATAAATGGCGGGGGCAACACTACCAGAAAGAATGCCGCCAGCGTAGAAGGCAAAAATTAAGCGCGAATTAAGAGATAACGCAGCGCTCCGTGCGCATCATCACAGCCTCGCATCCAGTCAGCCGTTACCTTGGTTTTTTTGTTGTCTATCCATCGGATTTTGCTAGCTTGTTGGGTAGGCATTCAAGAAATGCGAGTTCATCAATGGCACTGATCGAAGCCTCTATAGAACAGCTGAGGGTTGGCCACTTTATCCATCTTCCCACCGGATGGACAAACCATCCTTTTATGTTCAATGCCTTCAAAATCAAGGATCAGCAGCAGCTGGACATCATTCGCCACCTTGATCTGAACCTCATGATGGTGGATCCCGACAAGAGCGATCTTCCGATCGAGCCGCTGCTGCGCGGCGATATTCCCGATGCCGGCCCCGACCTTGAAGAGCTGGAAGAGCTGATTGCCTCGGGCCCGCCCCCCTTTGATGAAAAAGCCTTCCGCCGCTCCATGCGTGCCGCCGACAAGGCATTTGGCCAGTCGATGAGCGAACTGCGCGACGCATTGGGATCCCTCAACCTGAAGCCGGACGAGGGGCTGGCCAATACCGCCCAGATTGTTCGCAATGCAGCCCTCCAGCTCAGTCAACATGAAGGGCCGCTTGGACTGCACCTGATCCGTAACCCCCACACCGACATTTTGCTGCAGCACAGCCTCAACGTGGCCTTTATCGCTATGCTGATGGCGCGCGAGCTGGGCATGAACCCCATTGAACTGGAAGAGACCGGTCTGGCCGGACTTATCCACGATATCGGCGAGCTCAAGATACCGAGCCAGATCATCCAGAAGCGTGGGGAGCTCAGCAAGGCAGAGCAGAATTTTCTCAACATGCACCCACAATACGGGCTCGACATGCTGACCCAGCTCAATGCCTTCGAGCCCAAGATCCGTCAGGTGGCGCATCTGCATCATGAACGGCTCGACGGCAGCGGCTATCCGCTGGGGATCAAGGGAGGGGAGATACCACCGCTGGCACGCCTGATCGGACTGGTGGACTTTTATGACGAGCTACTGCATCCCCGTAGCAGCGCCAATCCGGCAGCACCTAGCCAGGCCATCAGCCAGCTCTACAAGCTCTCTCAGAAGAAGTTCGATCAGACGCTGGTCAAGCTGCTGGTCAAGGTGCTGGGGGTTTATCCACCGGGATCGCTGGTGAAACTCTCGGACGAGACAGTGGCGCTGGTGTTGTCCACCGAGCCGACCATGCCGCTCAAACCGAAAATTCTCACCTATATCAAGGGGCAGCGCCCGGAAGCCGTACCGATGATCGACCTGCGCGAGGACGAGCGCACCATCACCGCATTTATCAAGCAGGAAGAGCTGGATGAGGGGCAACGGCTCTTCTTCAATCTGACCCGTCGCTTCTGTTACTACTTTGCGTTTTGAGTTATCCCCAGAAGCTGGGGATAACTCATTGGACAAACCGGAATAATTGCTCGAAGACCCGCCGAAAGGTTGTCATCTGACCATGTATAAAAAACGCCCAGCCATTGGGCCGGGCGGAGCATGCCACCTCCGTGTGGCGTATCCAGCGGATACATTCATGCTCCATCCACCAATACCAACCCCGGAGCGCTTACACAAATATCAATTTAACTTGCTGATTTAATATGGTTTTATCCAGCCGTTCTGGCAAACTGGCAGACCGTGCCGCCCCGTAGGGCCGCCAGAACAAGATCCTGATCACACTTATGCACGGGCTGGCGATTATTTCACCCGACTTATGAGGAGCGTTTTTTATGCAGTTGGTTCTCTCCTTGCTGCAACAGATGAGCGTCAGTCTGGTGATCGCCTACCTCTTTTCCAAAAGCCCGCTGCTGCGACCGCTTGCCAACTATTCTGTCAGACTACCTCACAAGGTACTGATATACATTATTTTTTCCAGCTTTTGCATCCTTGGCACCTATGTCGGCCTCGACATTGATGACGCTATCGCCAATACCCGGGCCGTCGGTGCCGTACTGGGAGGTTTGCTGGGTGGTCCGCTGGTGGGATTTCTGGTCGGGCTGACCGGGGGTTTGCATCGCTATACCCTGGGGGGATTTACCGATCTCGCCTGCGCCATCTCCACCACCTGCGAAGGGCTCTTGGGCGGCATAGTCCACTGGCGTCTGATGCGGGCCGGCAAGATGGATGCACTGTTCGAGCCGCGCATCGCCTTCTTTACCACCCTCTATGCCGAAATCCTGCAGATGGTCATCATCCTGCTGGTGGCGACCCCGTTCGACAAATCCCTGCTGCTGGTGCGCACCATCGCCACTCCGATGATTTTGGCCAACTCCTGCGGTGCGGCACTCTTTATCAGCATGATCCGCGATCAGCAGCAGATGTATGAGAAGTTCTCCCGGGTCTTCTCCGCCAAAGCGCTCAATATCGCCAACCGCACCGTAGGCATCATGAGTCAGGGCTTTACCCCCGAGGCGAGCCACAAGATAGCCCGCATCATTCAGGAGGAGACCGGCGTCGGTGCCGTGGCCATTACGGATACCGACAAGATCCTCGCCTTTATCGGCACCGGCGAAGATCACCACTTGCCGGGCACGCCCATTACCTCAGCCATCACCATGCGCGCCATAGAGCGCAACAAGGTGTTGTTCGCCGATGGCAATGCTCAGCCCTATCGCTGCAGCCTTTCGCCTCAATGCCAGTTGGGCTCGGTACTGGTGATCCCGCTGCAGGGGGACAAAGGGGTGATCGGCACCATCAAGCTCTACGAGCCCAAAAAGCGGCTCTTTCTCAAGATCAACCACACCCTGGGGGAAGGGATCGCCAACCTGCTGTCACAGCAGCTGCTGGCCGGTCGGCTGGAGCAGCAGCAGCGGCTGCTGGTGCAGTCCGAACTCAAACTGATACAGGCCCAGATCAATCCCCATTTTCTGTTCAATACCCTCAACACCATCAGCGCCATCACCCGCCAGGATCCGGGCAAAGCGCGGGATCTGCTGCTGCATTTGTCGCGTTTTTTCCGCAAGAATCTCAAGCGCCAGAGCGGCCTTACCACCCTGCAGGAGGAGCAGGAGCACTGCCGCTCCTATCTGGAGATCGAGCTGGCCCGCTTTGGCGATCGGCTGACGGTGCAAAACGACATTCCGGCCCATCTGGCCACTCTGCAGCTGCCGAGCTTCACTCTGCAGCCCCTTATCGAAAATGCCATCAAGCACGGCATCTCCACCCTTCTGGATAAGGGGTGCCTGCATCTCTACACGGAAGAGACACAGGAGACAGTGACCATCCATGTAGAGGACAACGCTGGTGCCTGGCAGCCGCGTCCGGCCGGGGATGGACTGGGCATGACCATAGTGGATCGGCGCCTCAAGAGCGCCTTTGGCGAGCGCTACGGGGTGACCGTCAGCTGCGAGCCGGAACAGTGGACGCGCGTCTCTGTGACCTTGCCCAAGGAGCAACCATGATCCGGACCCTGATTGTCGATGATGAACACTACGCCCGCGAAGAGCTGAAACAACACCTGGCCTGCGATCCCGCCATCGAGATCATGGGGGAAGCGGGCAATGCCATCGAGGCGCTGCCGCTTATTCAGCGCCTCAAGCCAGACGTAGTATTTCTCGATATCCAGATGCCAAAGCTGAGCGGCATGGAGTTGGTGGCCATGCTTGACCCCCTGCCCCGCATCGTCTTTGTCACCGCCTTTGACGAGTATGCCATTCAGGCCTTCGAGGAGAACGCCTTCGACTACCTGCTCAAGCCGGTGGAACCAGCCCGGCTGGCCAAGACCCTCGCCCGCCTCAAACAGGATATCTCCCCGCAACCGGTCGAAGCGCTGGCCCCCGCCATCCGCCATATTCCCGGCTATCTGCACAACCGGGTGCGGCTACTGCCCATCGAGCAGGTGGAGTATGCCTTCTCCGATCTGGGTGGCGTCCATGTCGCCTGTCAGGGCGAACTGTTCCACACCCAGCTCACCCTCAAATCCCTGGAGGAAAAGAGCCCGCTGCTGCGCTGCCACCGCCAGTATCTCATCGCCCCTGACGCCATCTTCGAGATCCGGTTGCTCGATAACCAGCTGGCAGAGATCATCACCCCGAACGGCGCCCGGGTGCCGGTCAGCCGCCGCTACCTGAAAGAGCTGAAGGATCGACTGGGGCTGGAGTGAACCGTGGAGTGTGCGCCGGATCACAACCGCCAACCGCTCGGCACGCCATGGCGCCGCTTATCTTTTTTCACCTGCCATTAACAGCCCAACATCCTAGAGTGGCTGCGCACACCTAAAAATAACAATGCAGGAGCGTAGCAATGATCTGGTTCTTCCTCTGTGTCGGCTTACTTGTGGCCGGCTATTTCGTTTATGGCAAGTTCATCGAACGGATATTCGGCCCGAAACCCGAGCTGAAAACCCCCGCCATCACCATGGCTGACGGAGTGGACTATGTCCCCATGTCGGACAAGAAAGTCTATCTGGTTCAACTGCTCAATATCGCCGGCGTCGGCCCCATCTTCGGCCCCATTCTGGGTGCCCTCTATGGCCCGGTCGCCATGCTCTGGATCGTCTTCGGCTGCATCTTCGCCGGTGCGGTTCACGACTACTTCTCCGGCATGCTGTCGGTACGTGCCAAAGGCGCCTCGGTACCGACCGTGGTCGGTGAGCATCTGGGCACCGCCGCCAAGCACTTCATGAACCTGTTTGCCGTGGTGCTGCTGATGCTGGTGGGCGTAGTGTTCGTGTTGAGCCCGGCAGGGCTGCTCGCCAACCTCACCTCCACCGATCTGGTCTACTGGATCATGGCGATTTTTGCCTACTACATCCTCGCGACCATAGTCCCCATCGACAAGATCATCGGCCGCTTCTACCCCATCTTCGGCGCCCTGCTGGTCTTCATGTCGGTCGGCCTCATCATCGGTCTGATTGTCTCCGGCAAAGGCTTCTACAACACCGGGATGGACTTCTCCAACCTGCACCCGACCGAGCTGCCGCTCTGGCCACTGCTCTTCATCACCATCGCCTGTGGCGCGGTATCCGGCTTCCACGCCACCCAGTCACCACTGATGGCGCGCTGCATGCAAAACGAGAAGTCCGGCCGTTTCATCTTCTACGGCGCCATGATCGGTGAAGGGATCATCGCCCTTATCTGGTGCACCCTGGGTCTCTCCTTCTACGACAGCACCGAAGCGCTCAACGCCACCATGGCCAACGGCGGCCCGGCTGCCGTAGTGCACGAGGTTTCCACCAGCCTGCTCGGCACCGTGGGCGGCATTTTGGCCATCCTCGGCGTGGTGATCCTGCCCATCACCTCCGGCGACACCGCGTTTCGCAGTGCCCGCCTGATCGTGGCGGACTTCCTGAAGCTGACCCAGAAGCCGATGGCCAAGCGCCTGCTGATCGCTATCCCCATGTTCATCCTTGGTTTCATCATCTCCAAGGCCGAGTTTGGGGTGATCTGGCGCTATTTCGGCTGGGCCAACCAGACCACCGCCGTCATCATGCTGTGGGCCGCTGCCGCCTTCCTCATCAAAGAGGGCAAGCTGCACTGGGTCTGCACCATCCCCGCCATGTTCATGACCGCCGTGGTGTTTACCTACCTGGCCAACGCCCCCATCGGGTTCGGATTGGAGATGGGGATCTCGACCATCATCGGTCTGGCTGCCACTACCGTAATTACCGTGGCCTTCCTGGTGAAATTCCGCCAACCGCTGGTCAGCAGTACCAATGAAGGGTAATACGGCAAAAAATGCTGCAAAAAACAGCATAAAAGGCGCCGCAAGGCGCCTTTTTTAATGACAAAAACACTAATAATACAACTATTGAACCGCTTCAGCTTCAATACAGCGAAAGACCTTAAGATTCCGTGCGAATTAACGATAAATATGTGATTCTTGATTGCTTTAGCTCTTGTTGGAACCAACGTTCAAGCTGTGCTTCGAGCCAGTGGAGGTTATAAATGGCCCTTGATTATTTTGCCCTTGGCCTGCTCGTCTTTGTCGCGCTGGTCATTTTTTATGGAGTCATCGTGATCCACGATATTCCTTACGAAATCGCCAAACATCGGAATCATCCTCATCAGGATGCCATCCATGTTGCCGGCTGGGTCAGCCTGTTTACCCTGCACGTGTTGTGGCCTTTCCTCTGGATCTGGGCAACCCTCTACCGCCCCGATCGGGGCTGGGGCTTTAACCAGCGCCTGCAAAAAGATGAAGATGATATCGCGGCCCTTAGAGAGGAGCTGGCTGAGCTGAAAGGCCGTCTCAACCATATCGAACAACAAGAGCAACAGGGATAAATCATGGACCTGCTACTGATCCTGACCTATACAGCCATCTGTGTGGCCATCTTCAAAATCTTCCGGATCCCGCTCAACAAGTGGACGGTCCCCACCGCAGCGCTGGGTGGCGTGATCCTCATCGGCACCCTGATCATGCTGATGAACTACAACCACCCCTACTCCGAGATGGCGCGCAACTACTATGTCTCCACCCCGATCGTGCCGCTGGTCAAGGGCCGGGTCGTTGAAGTCCCGGTGCAGGCCAATCAGCCGGTGAAAAAAGGGGATGTGCTGTTTCGCATCGATGACGAGCCGTTTCGCCTGAAAGTGGAGAGCCTGACCGCACGGGTCGAATCCAACCGCGAGCACCTCAAGTCCATCGAGGCGAGACTGCGCTCTGCCAAACTGGATCGGGATCGCGCCAAAGAGCTGATGCAACGCAATGTTGGCAAACAGCGGGATCTGGATGTCAGCCAGGCCAACGTAGACGATATAGTGGCCCAGATTGACCAGCAGAAAGCCACCCTGAACGATCTGCAAGCCCAGCTGCTGGAAGCCAAGTATCAGCTGGCCCAAACCGTAGTCTATGCCCCGAGTGATGGCCATGTGGTGCAACTGGCCCTGCGCCCCGGCATGATCGCCACCCCCTTCATGTACCGTCCGGTGATGACCTTCATCCACCAGAACGATACCGCCTATGTAGGCTGGTTCTGGCAGAACAGCATGCAGCGTCTGGCCGTTGGTGACGAGGCGGAAGTGGTGATCGATGGCGTGCCCGGCAAGATCTTCAAAGGCAAGGTGACGGCAGTGATTCCGGCTATTGCCGCGGGTAACGTGCAGGCCAACCTGGGACTGCTGGATCAGACCACCGCAGTGCGTCCAGGTCGGCTGCCGGTGGTCATCTCCATCACTGACCCCGAGTGGGCCAAGTATCAGGTGATTGCAGGCTCCAGCGGTCAGGCCGCTGTCTATACCGAGTACTTCCAGCACGTCTCGGTGATGCGGAAAATACTGCTGCGCATGGCAAGCTGGATGAACTACATCTTCCCGTTCCATTAATCAGCACAATCCCTCCCAGCGGGCCGGCATCATGTCGGCCCGCTGTTTTTGTGGCGGCAAGATCCCTATAATGGCGCCATCCTGCGCCGCACCATGCCCAAACGCCACACCCTCATGTTCGTTCTCAGACCCTACCAAACCGACGCCGTCAACGCCGTTATCAGCCACTTTCGCAAACACCCGGATCCCGCCGTGGTAGTGCTGCCCACCGGGGCCGGCAAGAGTCTGGTGATCGCCGAACTGGCACGCAAGGCACGCGGGCGAGTGCTGGTGCTGGCCCACGTCAAGGAGCTGGTGGAGCAGAACCACGCCAAGTACGAGGCATGGGGGCTCAAGGCCGATATCTTCGCCGCCGGTCTGGATCGCAAGGAGGCGAGCGCACAGGTGGTGTTCGGCTCGGTGCAATCGGTCGCCCGCAATCTGGATGCCTTCGATGGCGCCTTCTCGCTGCTGATCATCGACGAGTGCCACCGGGTCTCGCTCGATGACGACAGCCAATACCATCAGGTGATCGACCATCTCAAGGCCGCCAACCCGGCCCTCAGGATCCTCGGCCTCACCGCCACCCCCTATCGGCTCGGGCTGGGCTGGATCTACCGGCGCCACTACCACGGCATGGTCAAAAGCCACGGCGAGCGGCTGTTTGGCGACTGCGTGTTCGAGCTGCCGCTGCGCTTTATGGTCAAAAACGGCTACCTGACGCCGCCGCACATGGTGGATGCCCCCATCGTTCACTACGACTTCAGCCGGCTAGTGCCGCGGGAGAACGGCCTCTTCAGCGAGGCGGAGCTCAACGGCGAGCTCAAGCGGCAGGAGCGGGTTACGCCCCATATCCTGAGCCAGGTGCTGGAGTATGCCACCGACCGGCAGGGGGTGATGATCTTTGCCACCACCGTCGAGCATGCCCGCGAAATTCACGGTCTGCTTGGCACCAGAGGCCAGCAGGCCGCCCTTATCACCGGCGAAACGCCGGGGCCGGAGCGCGATGCCCTCATCAACGCCTTCAAGGCGCGCGAGCTCAAGTTTCTGGTCAACGTGGCGGTACTCACCACCGGCTTCGACGCCCCTCATGTCGATCTTATCGTGATGCTCAGGCCCACCGAGTCGGTCTCGCTCTATCAGCAGATCGTCGGGCGGGGCCTGCGCCTCTCGCCCGGCAAGAGCGATTGTCTGGTGCTCGACTACGCCGGCAACAACTTCAACCTGTTTGCTCCCGAAGTGGGGGAGCCTCGACCCCATGCGGGGACCGAACCGGTGCAGGTGCCCTGCCCCGCCTGCGGCTTTGCCAACACCTTCTGGGGCAAGACCGACGAGGATGGCAAGGTGATCGAGCACTATGGCCGCCGCTGTCAGGGACTGTTTGAAGATGACGAGGGCAACCGCGAGGAGTGCGACTACCGCTTTCGCGCCAAGATCTGCCCCGCTTGCGGCGCCGAAAACGACATCGCCGCTCGCCGCTGCCAAAGCTGCGATCAGCTGCTGGTGGATCCGGACGACAAGCTTAAAGAGGCGCTCAATCTCAAGGATTGCATGGTGATCCGCTGCGCCGGTCTCACCTTCACAGCAGGGCGCGGCAAACAGGGGGAGCGGCTGGAGGTGATCTATCACGATGAGGATGGTCTCACCCTCAATGAGTACTTCGGATTTCACTCCGAGGGCGCGCGGCGCTTGTTTCAACAGCACTTTGTGCGTCATCATTGGCCCGCCCCGGGTCTGGAGCCCGAATTTGCCACCCTGGCGAGCGTGCTGGCGGCAGAAAGCCAGTTTCGCCATCCCGATTTCGTCATCGCCCGCAAATCGGGGCGCTTCTGGCAGATAAAAGAGAAGATTTTTGATTATGAGGGTCGCTATCGCACCGCCAACTCGCTGGCGTGATGGCCACTGGCGACCGGCATAAATTGCGTTACCCCCGTCGATCCCGCATCGGCAGGTTGAATTATAAGGGCCAGCGCCATCGGTCTGGCCCCTTCGTCACGTTAGAGGATGTTATGCAGCGGCTGTTGATTGGTTTTTGTGCTCTTTTCTCTCTGGCGGCTCACGCCGCCCCGCTGACGCCCCCTCAGGGTGGCCAGTACGCCATCATAGTGCAGGGCAACAACGGCGTTGAGTTTGCCCGTCATGCGGATCAGATGATCGCCCCCGCCTCCACCATGAAGGTGCTCACCGCGCTGGCTGCCCGCCTTGAGCTGGGTGCCGACTTCCGCTTTGCCACCGACATTCAGGCCCAGCCCGGCGCCAAGCAGGGCAACGTCATCAATGGCGATATCTGGATCAACTTCGTCGGCGACCCCACCCTGTCACGGATGGATCTGCTGGCCCTGTTCAAGCAGCTTGGCGTCAACCAGATCAAGGGCAACGTCTACGTCAACACCGGCGCCTACAACGGCTACGAGCGCGGCAACGGCTGGTCGTGGGGGGATCAGACCCTCTGCTTCGCCGCTCCGGTCTCCTCGGTCATCATCGACAAGAACTGCGCCTACGGCACCATCACCGCCACCCAGATCGGCAAACCGGCGGTTGGCAATGTGGCCACCGGCGTCCCCATCGGCATCGGTGCCGACAACGTGGAAGTGATGAGCTACGCCGACATGGCGCGCCAGTTCTGCGCGCTGGAAGTGGACATGGCCAAGGGCAACTTCTACGAGCTCAAGGGCTGCATCACCCCGAACAAGGAGCCTCAGGGTCTGCGTTTCGCCATTCACGATGTCGAGGCCTGGGGCTGGGACAACATCCGCTGGGCGATGAACCGGGCGGGCATCAAGCATGATGGCCTGCTGCGGGTCACCCACAAGACACCGATCGGTGCCGAGACACTGGGCACCCACTACTCGGTCTCCCTGCCGGTGATGCTGGCCAAGATGCTGAAGAAATCGGACAACCTCTATGCCGATACCTTCCTTAAAACCGTGGGCCGCCACTACTACAACAAGCCGGGCAGCTATCGCAGCGGCACCATGGCGGTGCGCGCCATCCTGACCAAGAATGGCATCGATCTGGGCAATGCCACTCTGGCTGACGGCTCCGGCCTCTCCGCTCACAATCTCATCAGCGCCCGCCAGATGCTGTCGGTGCTGAACTTCATCCAGAAAAATGATGCCGAGCTTGGCCTTATCAAGCTGCTGCCAAGCTCGCAGGTGGATGGCACTCTGGCGTGGCGGCGCAGCGTCACCGCCCCCATGATGAAGAACAAGGTGCATGCCAAGACTGGCACCATCACCGGCACCTCCAACCTGGTGGGCTTTATCGATACCGCCGGTGGCCAGCGCAAGGCGTTCGTGATGTTCCAGCGCGGCCTGTCCCAAGACCCGGCGACTCACGAGCGCTACCGCGCCAGCAAGGCCCCCTGGCCTTGGACCGTGTTCGAGAAGGGGGTGCTGGAGAGCATCTATCAGCAGCAGCCGATCCAGATTGCCGACGAGAACTGAGGCAATAGAATCGCTCGAATCACGGTATCGACAATTTCAACTTTAAGTCGTGACGAGGGGGGGATATGCTGTCCCCTGCCTCTTATCAATGGCCTGACCTGACGGTTTCACACAACGGCCTCACCAACGGAGAGAAAAGATGTTTGCAGTGATTTTTGGTCGCCCCGGCTGCCCCTATTGCGTTCGTGCCAAGCAGATTGCCGAGCAGCTGGTTGAACAGCGCGATGATTTCAAATTCCGCTACGTCGATATCCACGCCGAAGGCATCACCAAAGAAGATCTGGCCAAGAGCGCCGGCAAGCCGGTCAACACAGTGCCGCAGATCTTCCTGGACGAGCAGCACATCGGTGGCTGCACCGATTTTGAAGCCTACGCCAAAGAGCATCTGGGCCTCTATCAGGAGTAATTCCCTGGTCGCTGGTAACAGCGCAAAAAAATCCGGCGCCATTGGCGCCGGATTTTTTTATGGGGCAATCACAGGATTACGGCGTCAGCGACTGGGCGGCAAAGCGCGCAATGATGGGGTTGTGATCGGAGGAGTCGGTCGCCGGTGAACTCACCTCGACCAGATCCAGATTGCGGTAGTAGAGGTGATCCAGCGGACGACCGAAAGCGGTGCGGCGCAAGTCAGGTACCGGCACGGCCTCCTGCAGACCCAGCTCTTCAACCAGCTTGCTCAGCCAGAACTGGCGCTTGTCGCTCCAGGTGTTGAAATCACCGGCCAGGATCACCGGCCCCTGATGGCGGCGCACCAGCGCGGTCAGATCGTTGAGCTGCTCGCGGAAGGTGGCCATCCCCAGTTCGAAGTTGACCGCATGGAGGTTGATCACCAGCACGCCATCAGGATCGCCCTGCAGCGGATAGAGGCTCACCAGCCCGGATTTGGGGATGCGCAGCAAGGGTTCGGGGGAGCGCACGCCACAGACGAACGCCTGCGGGGTCTTGGCTACCGTCATCACCCCGAACGACACGCCGCCCTGGGTGAAGGCCTGCAGCTGTTGCCACTGGAAATCACCGGCACGCAGCCAGTCGAGCATCTCGGGACGGGTGGCCGACTCTTGCAGCAACACCAGATCCTGCCCCTTGGCGTAGCTGTCCATCCCCTCGCGCCAGTTCTTGCGCTGTCCCTTGTAGAGGTTCCAGACCGTGATGCCGAATTCACGGGGCAGCGCCGTGGTCGCCAGCGCCACCAGCGGCGGACGCTGGCAGTCGATACCCGGCACAATCCCATCGGCCGTGACCAGATGGTTCTGATCCGGCACCTCGAAACAGCCTACCAACCCCAAGGTCAGCAGGGAGGTGCCAAGAATGCGATAACTATTTTTCATCGGCTAAACCGCCCGCCTTTGCTTTGTATCTTGACCATCACAAATGTCATCAACGCCGACTAAGCTGATAGTCCCTGTTCCACTCAACCAGAAGGACGCTGTCTCATGGCGAAAGAACTTCGGTACAACGTGACGTTTTATGATCAACAAGGAAACTGTCATCAAGTGGAGCTGGCCACCGTCTACCAGATAAGACGTGACCCGCAGTGCGATCTCTGTCTGTTCGACACCCTTCAGTATGTAGGGTCAGAGGAGATGCTGGAACGCATGATACGGCAAAAAACCGGGCTTGAGCAGGAAATATCCATCATCAACGCCCGGCTTATTTGATCAGGCACTCACCGGAACCGGGCGGGATTTGCCGTGTTCGTCGATGGCAACATAGGTGAAGATCCCCTCGGTCACACAGTAACGCTGGGCGTCGTTTTCCCGCAGTACCGGCTTGACCCACACCTCCAGCTTGAGCTTCATGGAGCTGCGGCCGATCTTCATGCAGCGGCCGTAGCAGCAGACCACATCGCCCACCTTGACCGGACTGTGAAACGTCATGCCTTCGACGGATACGGTACAAATACGTCCTTTTGCCAGCTCCTTGGCCATAATGCCCCCACCTATATCCATCTGGGACATGATCCAGCCGCCAAAGATGTCGCCATTGGGGTTGGTATCGGCTGGCATTGCCAGGGTTCTCAGCAACAACTCCCCATCGGGGTGACGTTTTGTATCTACCATCATTACCGCCTCTCTCTCATGGATGGCGGCATGATAGGGGGCGATCACCCCCTTGGCAAACCTCAATTGCCCGAGGCGGCGAGCTCGGCAAACCAGTGGGCCGGATCGGGCCAGCGATAGTTGAATCCCATCTGCTGGCAAATCAGCTGGCCGTCGATGGGCTGGAATTCACCGGCAGGCTCGATAAAGACCGGAACTGGCAGCCCCTGCTGACGCGCCGCAAAGGGGTAGAACTGCTCGCGGCGCGGATGCACAGGCGCGCTCAGGTTAAAGACATCCCCGTCCTTGCCCCGCGCCAGCAGCAACATACAAGCCGCCACCACATCGTCCAGATGAACCAGATTGACCGACTGGGCGCCGCCATCCAGCGTCTTGCCCGCGAGGAAACGGCCGGGATGGCGATCCGGGCCATAAAGGCCGGAGGGGCGCACTATCATCACCGCCTCGAAACCGGCCGCCAGCACAGCCTGCTCCGCCGCCAGCATCCGCTCGCCACGGGCATGGCGGGG